>JAQWHO010000217.1 GCA_029249355.1 Thalassotalea sp. | reverse complement strand
TCTTGTATCACCATACCGAGCATCATGCCTTCCTTATTTTAAAGAGCTTTTTTATAACTACTGTAATAATAAACGTATAGATATTAAAAAAAGACCGAATGAATTAGGAAGAATGGTGGTGAATAAAGCCCTTTGCCCAATAAAATACAAACCTAGTAAAACCAAAGGGATAAGAAGTACAAGTTATTGTATTTTATCTTGTTATACCGACTTACCACTTAAAGGCATTCTACTCCCTCTCTCTTATTCGGAGAAAAACATTGAAGGAAACATTATAATTTCGTTCAAATATAAAAATGGAAACAATGGAAGTTTTACTATCCCTGTTGCCGATAAAAAACTTATTCGAGATATTGAGGAGTTTGCGAATAAACAAGCTGATAATCAAAAAATCAAAAATAGCGATCGGCTATTATTAAAAGAAGGCCACGCTCACGAAAAACCAAGAGGTTGGAGAGGTATTAATCCTATCTCATCAACTCTAATGAGAACTTGGTCAATTGAGTCAAACGACTATTTCATTTCGCTTCAATCTTCTCGATGGAGAGAAATGACTAGTTCACAGGAGTACGATGATAGCAACATAGAACGGGTTCAAAGCGTTCTGCAAAATACACTTAACACAATTAACAAACATTACGCGAACGGTGACCCCCTACTCAACCAGACTATACTCTCGCAAGGTATACATGTTCTTGAGCAAATGGCAAATGGCCGCGATCTCGATGAAGCCAAAGAATATGTTGCAACGTTACATGCTATCCCGATGTTGACACACGACGAATGGCAGAAAAACAAAAAAAAGAATAAAGCTAAAATAAGCCCAAATGGAGTAACATGCAATGGGCAACAAAGAATTGAAAGCGGCAAAAACTCCCAATATGACACGAATAATGCCATGGGAATAAAACTACCTTGCACTGAATATGATATGTGCTACAAATGCAAATCAGCTAAATCGGTTGACGACGTTCAAGCTATCTACAAACTTATTTCTTTTATTGATGCATTAAAAGAGGTTTTAGATCAACTTCCTGATGCAAAAGAAGAGGTTTTTGAAAAAATTTACGCTTATGAGTACACCCTAGATGGAGCAAGCACTAGCGTTTACGAAGAAGCTATCGCTTTATTTCACAAAAATGGGCGACACCCTAGAGTCTCAACTAACCACGCTATTCTAACTATATCTCGTCAATAGAGAAAATAAAATGATAAAACTAACTGATCTTGGCCACTTTGAATCTATCAAAAAAGCACAAAACAATACCGGGCAATATGTTAATTATCTAAATGACGTATTAAAGCCAGCTATTAAACGTGGAAACTGGGATGAATTTGAAAACCTTCATATTGGCTTTACTGTTACAGGCGAATCATTAGGTAAAGTTGGTGATAATAACGCATGGAAAAGTCTTCAATTCTTTTTTGAGCCAAATAACTTAGAAAAAGTGACTATAGACTTCACAGATAAAGGGAAAGTAATTGAACGTAACCTGAGAAACCAAATAAAAGCGCTTGCACTAAAAATGATGTGGTTATCTCCTCATAATTACTCGATATTTAGTATTTACAATACAGTTAAAACGCTTATGAATTTAGCAAAGGCTCTTTTAAATGATGGATACAACAGCTTTGAGTATATAGATTTTACCCGTATAGAGTCATGGGTGTTAACGGAGTCTACATACATAGACTTTAAAAGAGGTGCTATTTATACAGGGTTAAATAGGCTATTTACAGAGTCAAAAGGTTTGCCTTTTGAAGTGGCTATTAATAAAAAATTAAGTGCCTCAAGTTTTGGTTTAACACTCAAAGAAGCTGTACAATACAACGTTATCCCTCAACGTTTATATTACCTTGGTTTAAAAAAATCCGAAAAATTGATTAATGAATTTTATCCATTGAGAAACGAAATTAGAAAGATATCAGATTACATTATTAGCTATTTTGATAAGTTATATCAAGGTTATGCAGAATACCTAATTTATGATGATTCAAAGACACTAAATGGCAAAATAAAGTGGCTTTTAAGATCAACTAGAAAACTCGAAAAGAAAAAAGCCGTCGCTTTCAAAGAAGCATTCCTAGCTATAAAATCGCCAATTAAAAGCGAAATTACTGAGCTATTAAAACTCCATAAGCCTGAAATTGAAACTCGGTATAACCATAAACTCCACGCTGAATTGACTTTAAAAATAGGAAATAGAGAAATATCAAGCCTAAAGGAAGCTTTATCACTATTTAAAGAAATTAATGGTGGTTGTATATGGGGCTTAATGTCCAGAACGGGTATGCGTGCAGATGAAGTATACCAACTTCATACTATTAAAGGGTGTACAACAGAAGTCATATCAAAACAAATCATTTACGTAATTCATGCTGATCTATCCAAAACGGTCAAGTCCTCTCAATCCATGCAAGATGAGTTCGTTTCGACAGAAGTGGGAAAAAACGCTTATGAAATTCTTGAGGCATTAAATGAGCCATTTAGAAAGCTTCATCCAGAAAGAAAAAATTTCTTCTTCAATACCATAGGTGACTATAATGCATCCAGTAAAAGTAATCTAGGCAAGCACTCTCAAGCTTGGTTCAAAAAAGCAATAGGGGATGAACTAACTCTAACCAATGAAGACATAATTGATTTAAATATTTCTGACCCTAGCCTCACCTTCAATATTGGCGAGACCTATAAATTCACAGGGCATCAGCTTCGACGATCCTTTGCTTACTACCTTGTAGGGTATGAACTACTTTCATTCCCTCAATTAAAGCAGCAGTTCAGCCATGTATCCCTAGCAATGACTCGACATTACACCAAAAATGCTAGTAAATTCCAAAAGCTTCGAAAATATAAACAAAATTTATTACATACTGTTGACGAAGAAAAAATTGAGCAGAAAGCCCAAATATACTTGAGGATTTACAAAAAGCTTGCCAATAAAGAGCGAGTAGCTGGTGGTAAAGGAAAAGAGTTCGCCAAAAGCATGATAAAAGCTAAACGCAATCTTTTTAAGGATAAAGTAGACAATGACATGCTTTCTCTTAACTACTGGAAAAAGCAGGTACGTGACCAGAAACGTCATATTCATGCGGTGGCTCCTGGGGTCTATTGCACATCTACAGCTTGTAGTTTAAGAACACAAGTTAACCTAATGGAATGCGTTGACTGCAAAAATGACTTTATTGTTGATGCTGTTTTCGCAGAAGCAAAAAGAAAAGAAGCTGAGATTAATATGCTATGGGACATTGAAAATGATGAGTTAACTCCTCAGACAGCATCCGAAGCATATATTAAGATAACAGCTGCTGAGCGTATCATGAGTGACTTAGACTTTGATTACGAGCCTGTCATTTTGCCCCAAACAGTGCAAGATTTACTTATCCCCTTCACAGGAAAAAGAGTATGAAGCAAGCAACAAGAAAAAGGCTCTTAGATGCCTTAGAGCGATTAACTCTAGGTAAACCTGATAATCGAGATTTAAGGTTAAAGGCTAAAGCTGGAAAGTTAAAAATCAATGCCAGCACAGTGGAAAAAGAAGCTGGACTGTCTGTAGGCTCTCTTCGTAACCATGGAGACATAAAGGCCATGGTGAAAAACAGATCGCTCTATAAACGTGTTGAGCAAAGCGAATCTACGCAATGCCCTATTGAGCTTTTACAAGAAGAAGTTAAAAACGTAAAAAAAGAGAGGGCACAAGCAAATAAAAAGAAAGCTCAGTATCATGAATTATCAAAATGCCATCAAAAAGCTCTTGCTGAACAAGCTGCACGTCATATCAATATAGTTAAAAATTTAATGGAAATGATACCTCTTTGTGAGCGCGAAAAAGCGATGGATAAAGTGGTTAATACTAGAGCTGACAATATTATCCAGGGTACTTTTAATAAGTAGTTGAGTCTAGGCTTCAGTGACAACACGAATAGTGGCATAATCAACAACATCACTAGCCAAATAACTTAATAGAACAAGGAAAAAAGATGGCAATAGAAATTGGCCAAGCTGCACCAGATTTCACTTTAAATGACCAAGACAATAATCCTGTTACGCTCTCTGGATTACAAGGTAAAAAAGTTCTCATTTATTTTTATCCAAGAGCCTCAACCCCTGGTTGTACAACACAAGCTTGTGCATTAAGAGACTCTAAAGCAGAACTAGATGCGTTAAACGTAGTTGTATTAGGTATAAGTCCTGACACACCTAAAAAGTTAACCAACTTCATCAATAAACAAGAATTAAACTTCACGTTACTAGCTGACGAAGATCATGCTACTTGTGAAGACTATAATGTATGGCAGTTAAAGAAATTCATGGGCCGTGAAAATATGGGGGTGGTAAGAACATCATTTTTGATTGATGAAAATGGAAACTTAGAGCATATCTTTAATAAGTTTAAAACTAAAGATCACCATGAAGTTGTCCTAAATTATCTTCAAAGTAAATAAGTAAAATAGAGGGTGACAGTTTTATCCTGTTGCCTTCAGAATTCTTCCTTTACAGTCTAGCTATTAGTTTTTCGCTAAAAAGCACCTAATTTTTCATGTATTGAATTACTAATTACTGCCCTGATATATTTACAGGTAAACACTCTGCCCTTGCCCTGGGTACTTTTCAAAGATATGCATATACACCTCACTACAGGTTTTCGGCCATAGCTCATCATCATATGACTCAGGTAAGCTATCTAATACTTCTTCAATCATATTTTTAACCCTGGCTTTGGTACGTTGTTTCTTGCGCCAATCAATAACCAGTATTTCCTGCATTTTTTCGGTTAACTCTTTGGCTATTTCTTTAACTTGTGTGCGTTCTTTGTCTGTAAGTGGCGCATCTTGAATCATTAAGTCGTATACCGCCAATTCCTCTTCAGACAGCCCTTCACGTACAGTGCGCTTTTCTTCGTGTTCTAAGTCGTTAATAAACTCTTTCAAGCGATTAAAGAATTCTTCTGCGGTATAGGCACCAAGGTTATATTGTTCAACTAAGTCTAAGAATTTTTGCTGTAAATCTTGACGGATTTTATTTTTTAACACCATTGGTTGAAGTTTACGTTCAATAAGGTTTTTTAAACGCTCTGCGTCTGACTGTTTTGGCTTTTCAACCTTAGCTACCATTGTTGCAAGCGCATCAAAATCAATATCAGCTATGTTTATTGGCTCAGGTAAATTACTCTTAATTTGAATAGTTGATATGGACTCATCAAGCAGTTCATTAACTTGATTACGAACTACATCCAATACATCTTCATCATCAATTGATAAACCAGACTTCAAACGCATTTGTGAATAAATAATATTGATAGCTATGCGATATGGTACATATTGATTAGCACTATCATCTGGCATTATCGCTTTAAAAATACGGTTAACTTGGCGAACAAACGCAGTAAACTCTTCTTTATTTTTTGGCTCTAATAGAATTTCACTTGCGTTATCTAACAAAGATAGCTTCGCAAAACCATCTGCCGGAGCCGAAACTATTCCGGCTAAATCGATATATTTTGAATTTAAAAATACTTTTAACTCGCCAACGGCAATACCAAGCGCAGTTACTAGCTCTGATTTATCTTTTGCTGGGCTATCGACTTGATAACCAGCGCCACCTTC
>JAQWHO010000216.1 GCA_029249355.1 Thalassotalea sp. | reverse complement strand
ATGCTCCTCTTGCATCTATGGTACCTGTAATTGTAAAAGCACTGATTTCACCATTCGCTTTAAAAATAACGCGAAGTTGCTCTGAAATAACCAAATCATTAAGATCATAATCTCCTACATTCGGCCAATTATCTTCAAAAGCTAACGTTACCGTGTCATTGCCACTGGGGTAATAACTGCTATAAGCACGATTGTAATCATTAGGAAATTCATCATTCTCATCTATTACACCATCTGCATCACTATCATTAACCTGTGGCACTGAAACTAATGAAACGCTATTAATTGCATTTTCAGGAGTAGACTTAACACTAAACACCGCATCGTTAAAATCGTTATCTCCCCAAGTTCGCGGTAAATCTTCAAACCCAATGATCACTTCAGATATTTCTTCATCATAAAGTAAAACAGCATGTTGACGTAATGCAGGATCGCTTTCAGGATTTAAGTTTTGTAAAGAATAATAGTAAGGAACTTTATTGGGTTTTACGCCCGAATCGTACCAAAAACCATTTGCCGCAATAAAAAAACCTATATGGGTACCAGCGGGAAAAACGCCTAAACTAAGCCGATGGCCATTAGACAAGTGGGGATATGAAAGATTTGGAAAAACTATAATTTCACTGACATCTTCATGGCTTTGTGGTGAGTTGTTAGGGTCAAACACAAAATAGCCAAATGAATTTTTATAACCAGCACCCTCATGAATAAAAGTGATGAACACTTCAGCTTCTTCATTCAAGCTAATTGTTGAACCACTATCATCGGTTAAAAATGCTTCATTGATCTCTGATTCAGGTAAAGCATTATTGATACGTGCAAAAAATTCATCACTGTAGTCATTATAGTGCCACTTAAGGTTATCTGGTTTTCCTGTGCTTTGTTGATAACCTATCGGCCAAACATCTCCTGATAAAAACTTCCATTTATACTCGTTATCTTGAAAATCAGTTGCTTTACAAGACATAGAAGCTAAACAAGCAAATGCGCTCGAAAATAACATACGTTTATAGTTCATATTAACATCCTAATAAATCTAAGGGTGAGTTGTTAATGTGTATATTGCTAGGTTCATACCAACACTCTATCTAACTGAAAAATAGGCATTTAAATTAGTTCTGAACGTTTAGTAGTCGAAGTTATTTGCAATTTGCATCGAATTTTAGATAAAAGTTTGCAAATTGAATAGTTATCGATATTTTAACCCACTGTGTAATCGTTTAATTAACAGTAAAAGCAATGTTTATAAGGAATAATCAATATGGAGTGAAAATTGCAGCTATCGTTTTAATCGATTAAAGCATGTTGGTTTTATAACCTTTAAGTGAGCATTTCATGAATGATAAAACACTTGTGTTAACCATTGCCTTAAATGGCTATCAATGGATGTATAAGACAGAAATAAACTCTCATAAAAAATATGCAAAAGATAATGGGTACGTTTATCAAGCTGTCAAAAGGCCTTATATAACTAGACTAGGAGTTGAATGTTGTTGGTTGAAATTAACGTTAATTAAAAAAGCTCTTTTATCCGGTTACAGTACTGTATTATTTTTAGATGCAGATACCTTTGTCAAACCAAACTGCCCTAACCTCTCTAAGGTATTTAAAGTTAATAAATACATTTATATGGCAAAAGGCTATTCAGGAAGATTTAATTCTGGGGTTCTTTTAGTCAGAAATAATCTTAAAACGATAAATTGGTTAGATAAAGTGATCAATGCTAGAGATAAAAATGTTGATAAAGACAATGATGTTGGTTGGGGAGAAAACGGTCACGTAATAGAATATAGCAAAGATGTACCATTTATCTGCGAGTTAAGTAATAAATGGAATAACACATTTGATCATGGACTTAATGACTATATTAGACATAGTAATTGTGGACCTATGCGCACGCGTTATATGACGAATTTATTTCATAAAATCGTATTTTATTTTTCAGCTCGGATGATTAATTTTACGAGGATAATACAACAACTATTTAAGATTCCTCCTAATACAAATTTACTATTTACTGAAACTACCAAAATCTTGTCGATTTATCCTAAGATAACAAATTCCTAAAATATAAAATAAATTGCAAAATGCAAACAACATCTTTCATTTTGCAACTCACCCAAGAAAATAAAAACTACCAAAACAATTAATACACTATTTAACAATCACTTAATAAAAAAATACAACTTGGCACAACATAAGCAAAGTATCAGATACATTCGGATTATTTAAGTTGTTTGTTATGACAAAGCCTTATATTTCACTTAACCCAAAAGACATAATATTTAAACATTATGATTCAATACGTAGACATTATGATGGTTCGTCAATTGATCGCCCTTTAGCTGTATTACTTATTTTCTTTCTTCTGCCTATTTCATTATTTAATAGCTTATTAGCACTAATGACAAATAAGCCTATTTTTACATTTCAACGAAAAGTAGACGCATTAAATAGAAATGTCGTTTTACGTAATTTCACTGTAGGTCTTATTAAAAATTCAGCGGTGTTGTTTGATATTCTTTTAGGAAAAATTGGTTTTTGCGGGGTATCTATCTGTCACCGTCTACCCAAACCTATTCAATTTTTAATTGAGAACCAAATAAGAATTAAAGCGGGAATTTTCAGCTTATACGATTTACATCTTACAACAGGCTTATCGGTTACGAATAAAGAACAATTATTAGAAAAACAGCTAAACGGTAATCTCTCTGACTATTTTTCACTAATCATAAAAAGCATGCTTTGCATGGTTATATATGGTCAAAATAGCAAACAGTTAAAAGATCGTCCTATTTTATCTTTATTTGGCTTACAAGTGAAAAACACCAATATGAAGGAAGCTGTTCGATGGATTACAGATCCCTGTGGTAAGCAGCAGAAAACAAAAGTTGGTTTTTTTGTCAATGTTCACTCAGTTAACTTATCGATAAATAATAAGCTATTTTTTAACCTGTTATCAAAAGCTGACGCTTTATTTGCAGATGGTTCGGGTATTCGCTTAGCCGCAACAAAAGCGGGTTATAGACTTAAAGGAAACAACAATGGTACAGACCTGTTACCTCACTTGTGTGAAAGCACTATTAAGAACAATCAATCTATTTATTTATTAGGATCTAAACCTACCATTGCTGATAAAGCCGCAAAGAACCTTAAACATACATTTCCAGGTTTAAAGATTGCAGGCACTCAACATGGATATAGCCAATTAACCGATAAAGAATTAATTGAAAATATCAATAAAAGCCAATGCGATGTTTTATTGGTTGCCATGGGTTCACCCATTCAAGAAAAATGGTTAATGGATAATCATGAGAAGTTAACTTGCACAACAGCATTGGCTGTTGGTGGATTATTTGATTTTTATTCTGGAACAATTTCAAGATCTCCACTGTGGTTAAGACAACTAGGAATGGAATGGCTGTGGAGATTGATACAAGAACCAAGTAAGAAATTCAACCGTTATGTTATTGGTACGCCGTTGTTTTTATACAGAACATATTTTAAAAATCTAGTTCATTTAGGAGAAAGATAATGACTATACAAACATTACAACTAGGTAAAATATTTACGCTTTTCTCGTATGATGAAAAACTAAAAATTAAAGTAAAAAACTATCGCCATAAAGGTATCCCGGTAATCTTACAAAGAACAATTGCATTACTTGGCCTTATTCTTATCAGCCCCTTGTTATTGCTTGTTGTTATATTAATCAAAACTGGTAGCTCAGGTGATGCACTGTTTTCACAAACTCGTGTAGGTGAAAATGGACGACATTTTAAGATGTATAAATTTCGTTCTATGTACTTAAAAACCGATAAAAACTATAAGGAACCAAACCCCGAAGAAAGTGCCCGTGAAGGAGTATGTAAAAAATACATTAATGACCCTAGAATTACTAAAATAGGTCATTTCATTAGAAAATATTCAATTGATGAACTTCCGCAATTATTTAACGTAGTAACGGGTGATATGTGTTTAGTAGGGCCAAGACCTGCATTATCGATTGAAACTTATGAATATGATCGTTTCGTCCAGCCTAGACTATTTGCAAAACCAGGTCTTACCGGTTTATGGCAAGTATCAGGTAGAGCAGATACAAGTTTTGATGAACAAGTAGTCTTGGATAAATCTTACATCAGTCAACAAAGCTTTTGGGGTGATTGTAAAATAATTTTATTGACCATACCTGCTGTTTTATTAAGTAAAGGTGCTTATTGAGTTGGTAAAAATATTTAAAAAGTGAATTGTATGTTTGAAATATCAATTCACTTTATTCTTTTTAAAGGCAAGTACTCTCAATGAGTTACGTTTTTGCAATTCAAATATAATGCTTTGCAATTTGCAAAACATAAATTTCAATTAAATTTTAAATCATTAAAAAACAATGACTAACAGTGAAAATCAAGTTGGTACATTAACTGCAATACTCTAGTAAGACGTATTTTTACCTTTTGTTCTGGAGAAGGTCATGTTGTTTAACACTAGATATAATTACAAATTTTGCACCATCGTAGCGGCTTTTATAATCACACTGTTTTCCCAAGGATGTGCGCGACATTCTTCAGATACCATGGAAAAATCAGCGCTTAGATTTTACGGCGTACCTAGCGATAATGGCGATGACTTTATTCATGAAAGCTCACCTAAAAATGTATATTCTGCAGGCCTGAACTGCAAACAGTTTGAAGATAGCGGTGCTGCACTAAATTATAGATCAGATAAACCACTCAATTTAACGTCAACAAATATGAAAGCATCTGGTAGCAATGATCCCATTCTTGCTCAAGGATTATTATTGAGTCCTGGCGATTTAGTAGAAGTGATAATTGAAGATGGTGAAGGTTTTAATGGTCGCTACATTATTGATAATGCTGGTTATTTAAAATTCCCCATTGTTGGTGCTATTCCAGCAGGTGGGGAAACGATCGCAACACTTGAAGAAAACATTGAGCTATCTCTAGTAAGAGCTGAAATTTTTCAACCAACCAATGCGAGCGTTACAATTTATGTATTAAATCTATCCTCAATTGAAGTCGCCGTGACCGGTGCTGTCTTTCAACCCGGAACCGTGTTGATAAACAAAAAACCTATTGGTTTGCAAAATTCAGAACATTTGACGGCATTTGGTGATTATTCAACAACACGATTGTTATCTGAAGCAATAAGAGCAGCATCAGGTATTAGACCTGACGCTAAATTAGACCAAATCATGTTAATTAGAAAAGGTTGGCAAGTACAAGTAGATATGACAGGGATGCTAAATGGTAACTTAGTCACAGATTATCCCTTAGTGGCGGGCGATCGCGTTATTGTCCCAAGTACAGGGTGTTTTCAGTCACATTTAGTTAGACCTAGCCAAATTACGCCAAAAGGTTTCAGAGTGTTTATGTCTAATTTAATTGACTCTGCAGGGGATAATTCAGGCGCTGCTGTAGGAAGATATTCAACAAGCCTTCCCTATGGTACACGTTTGCTGCAAGCGGCAGTTTCAGCAAATTGTGTTGGTGGAAAAGAATGGACCAATGCAGCAAGAAGAATAGTACTGTCCAGTAAAAATCCTATCACGGGTGATACCCAAGTTGTTGAACGCTCTGTAGAAGCATTAATGACAATGCCTAATAAGGCGAAAATCAATCCTTATCTGATGCCTAACGACGCGGTTGCTTGTTACGACTCTGATATAACTAATTATCGTGATGTTGCTAAAACCATTGCTGAGTTCATAGTTCCATTTAAATTATTATAGGTGATTTATGATGTACCCTATTGCTTCATTAACAAAATTCGGGCTCTTTAGAGCTAAAACTTACGCAATACTAAAGCGTCCATATTTAGTTGTCGCATTAATGTCTTTTTCAATCATTGCATTATTAGTTGTTGTTTATTTACAAAAAGCCCCTTCTTATACAAGCGATATGGAAATGGTGTTACCTGGTACCGGTAGCAGTAATAGTGTTTCACTCGATAATGTTGGTCAAGTTGTCTCCCAAACAAATACACCATTTTCAGGGGGAGGATTTAATCCTCGTGTTAATTATAAGGAAATGTTATCAAGTCGTGGTGTAAGAACAAGAGCTGCTAATAAACTCAATATCTCACTGGATGACTTAGGTAAACCAAAAATAAAATTGACGGAGCAAACCTCTATTATTTCATTATCGATGAACGCAAATAATAAAACTTTAGCACAAGAGAAAACCTTAGCTATTTATGAATCGTTGCAGGATGAATTAAGTATTTTAAGGGCGGATGAAGTAAATAGACGAGATAGAAGTATCAATAATGTTCTTGATCAATATAGAGAGCGAATGAATATTACACGAAATGCTATTGTCGACTTTCAACAACGCTCTATCGTTGTATCAACTGAGCAAATGGATCAATTAGTTAAAACACTCTCTACCGTAAAAGAAAAACATGTATACGTTAAAGCTGAATCAAAACAACTTGAACAATATATATTTCAGTTAAGTGAAGAATTAGGCGTATCACCCCGTTTAGCGGGTCAAGCGTTTGCACTTCAATCTGACGTTGAGTTTAGAGCATACACCAGTGAGCTCAAAGAAAGTTTAACTAAACTAACCGAGTATCGTTCTCGCTGGGGAGTTAATCATCCAAAAGTGAAAGCTCAGCAAAAAAGGTTGAACTTTACCCGAATTGCCATCAATGATCGCAGCAGTAAAATGTATGGTGTTAATTCAAACGAAATATTTAATTCGCTAAATTTAGATTTAAACCCTAAACGTTCAGAGTTATTTGCAGATTTAATTGAAGCTTATGCAAAACAAAAAGGACAAGAGTCTATGTTAGATGACTTAGCCCGCTCTACAGAACATTTAGGTGATCAATTAAAAATATACTCACGTGAAATAGTTGAACTAGAGCGATTAACTAGAGAGTTTAATATGGCTGAAGCAATATTTACATCTGCTGCTGCAAGGTTAGAAGCCAGTAAATCAGATATTTTTGCCTCTTATCCTGTTTTACAAATGTTAACCTCTCCATCATTCCCATTAAAGCAAAGTAGCCCTAAAAATATCATTGCTTTTGTCGGCGCCATGGCCGGTTTTATTATGATTACACTGGGGTTAATTATTTTATCACAGCGTAATAACCTGATTAATGCATTACTTAAAAAAAGCTAATGTAACACCTTTGATTAAGGGGCTATTTTCTTAATAGCCTCATCAAATATGATAAAAATTAGTAACCGTAACTAGTTGCAAAATAAAAAACATATATTTTCATTTTGCAATTTTCAAGCTTTATTTAACAAACACACCACCATTAGAAAAACAAAATTCACTAAAAATACAATGATTTAATGAGTTTTATACACGTTGGTATGGCTTTCGCTATAGATAAGTTAATCAATCACTTCATCAATAGAACATAGGTCAATATGCACAAAGAACAAGTAAAACCATGCTCTACTGAAGAAAAGCTAATTTGGTTTGGACTAACATTAACCTACCCGCTATTTTCGATAGGAGCCCTTTACGTTATGGGTTCTGTTGTAGGTTGGATTATTTTTTCAATCGTCCTTTTACGTTGGTACGTACTAGGTAAAGATCAAAACGCTGTCATTCCAATGATTGTCTGGATCTGGGTAGTAGGATGTATTTTTATGCTAATTGCCCTAATCATTGCTCACGCAAACTGGGATCTAGGCTTAGGTAAAACAATTAAGTCTTCCATTGGGTGGGCAAAAGGTTGGGCACTAATGCCTCTATTTTTGTTTATTGGCGCTTTCGTAGAAATAAAGCCTTCACTGATTATCAGAGCCATTTGTATCGTCGGTTTTCATTCCTTAATTTTTGCCATTATTAGTTTGATGTTTTATGCAACTGGCGCAAACGGTGACTTATTTATATCTCCTTTGAAAGCAATCGGTGGACCAGGAGAGAGTTTTTTCACCGTTAGCTTTTATGGCTTAAATCCAGAAACCGGTGCTGGTCGTTGGCGGTTTTTCACGCCTTGGGCGCCTGCTGCTGGGTTTATGGCTTGTATATTTCTTATTTTCGCCTGCCAAGAGAAAGATAAATTTTGGAGAAATGCAGGTGTATTAGGCAGTTTTGTGATGTGTCTACTTTCGCAATCGAGAGCTGGTTGGGTTATTTATATTGCGTTAACGCCTTTTTGTTTTCTCAATAAGTATTTTAAAAACCCAATGTGGCTCATTGTAATTGGCGTCATCATTCCAACTGTAGCTTTATTAGGTGAGCCTATATTTACATGGCTAAGTAATAGCTATGAAGATATTAAAGCCGCTCGACCAGGTTCAACTAGGGTAAGAAATACTTTAGAAGTTTTAGCACTTCAACGCTGGGAAGCAGAGGCTCCGATTTGGGGGCATGGTATTGTAGAAAGAGGCCCTAAAATTGTTGAGAGTATGCCTATTGGTTCGCATCATACATGGTATGGATTATTGTTTGTTAAAGGCATTGTCGGCTTATTATCGTTAGCTATTCCACTCGTAATTACCTGTCTTTATTTAATGCTAAATAGTTTAAAAAGTCCTATTTGTTACACGGCTGCATTAATGGCCATTGTTTTTATTTGTTATTCATTTTTTGAGAATTTAGAAATTTTAAGTTTCCTTTACTGGCCTGCACTCTTGTGGATTGGTATTGCACTTAACCCATTAAAATCAGGAGAAAAACATGTTTAAAAAATATGATGCTTATCTTGTTGGCTACTATGGTATGAAAAATAGTGGTGATGATGCACTAATGTATGCAACCGCTTGGGCTGCTAAAAACATTCTTGGCTGTAACAATACAATTGTAGGTTTGTATGGAGATTACAATAGAGAAACTCTAACGGAACATACTTTGGCACTTAACTTTAATCAATCCTTTCCAGGACAAAATAGATTGATGCATTATAAAACTGCAATACAAAGCAAGCGTATTATCTTTGGTGGTGGGTCTGTATTACACAGTGAAACTGATATTAATATGAAAAGACACTTAATGGCACTTGCTAACCCTAAAAAAAGTATGGCTGTAGGTGTTGGAATTGGCCCTTTCAATACTATTGGTGCTGAAAAAGCATGCGCTAAATTTTTAAATGAATGCGGTTATGTAGGTGTACGTGATCAGAAAAGCCTCGATGTAGCTCATGATATTGCACCTAATTCAAATGTGCATAAAACCTTTGATCTTGCACCTTTGCTTCTTTCTTCAAATGATTATAAAGAAAATAACGTTGAGCGAAAAGGAATAGCGCTGACATTATGCTCTGTTGCAATTGATGCAATGGGAAAAACAAATAAAGCACAAGAAGAGAAACGATTTGATCAGTTAGCTCAATTAATTACTTCAATATATACGAACACTAAAGAGCCTATAACCTTGATAGAGTTTAATGGTCATAAGGTGTTAGGAGACTGGTACATAAACACGAATATATTATCTAGAGTTAACAAAAATATTCCCGTAACAATCAAGCCATATGAACCCAATCCCATTGAAGTGCTCAATGATCTATCAACTTATAAAGCCATATTAAGTATGAGGTTACACGGAGCTATTCTTGGATACTTAGCGAATACACCTGTTCTATCAATAAATTATCATAGAAAGTGTCAAGGTTGGTGTGACGACATTGAAATGCCTCAAGAGTATCAAATTGATCTCCTTAATTTGGATATAGAAAACATAGCAACAAACATATCCCAAGGTATATCTAAATGGTTTAAATCACCGAAGGTAGCAATAGAAACGTCATTGAAAAATTCTTTGTTAAACTGGAGCCTATAAAATGAAAAAATTAAGATTTACTGTTGTTATACCATTATTCAATAAAGCTCAACATATACTAAGAACCTTAGAAAGTGTTGCAGCCCAGAAGTATCCTGCCGATGAAATTATTATTATTGATGATGGCTCTACCGATGAAGGACCTGAATTAGTAAAAAGTGCGAAGATGAAAAATGTAAAACTGATTCACCAAACGAATCAAGGTGTCTCTGCAGCAAGAAATAACGGGGTAAAACTGGCTAAAAATGCTTATATCGCTTTTTTAGATGCTGATGATCAATGGCTTCCTTTATTTCTAGATGAAGTAGCAAGACTAATCGTCAGATTTCCAAAAGCACGATTTTTTGGGACACGTTATCAGATAGTTGAGTCAGAAAATAATTTCTTAGATGCAAAAATAAAAATAGATAACGTAAACCCAAATGGAGTAATTCTCGATGACTATTTTAATATTGCATCACAAGGTGATTTACCTTTTACTATGTCGTCAATGGTCATAGAGAAGTCTTTATTTAACGATATTGGTGGGTTTCCTTTGAATGAACCTATTGGCGAAGATCAAGATTTATTTTGTCGCGTCGCATTAAAGACACCAATTGCTTATTCACCAAATATTCATTCCCTTTATCATAAGGATGCAGAAAACCAAGCCAGTAAAAATAATATCCCAGAAATAGAATGTGCTTTTAGTATCCGTATTACAGAAGAAGCAAAAAGACAAGTAAAAGGCAAAAGCGCTACTTATATGCTTAAATATAGTGCAGCACACTTATGTCATTTGGCAAAACTCAATATATATAAGGGGCTTTATTCACAGGCAAGGTTATTATTATCAGACTCTCGCTGCCTATTAAAACCTAAACATTTAATCGGCCTATATTGCCTTTCTTGGTTAATTCAGGCGAAGGAAGCAGTATCCAATACAAAAAATATCGTTAATGCGTAATGTAAAGCTTCATGATTAGATTGCCTCATTTATGAGTATAAATCTAATCATGAAGTATTTTATTAAGGTATGAGTTTTTCTGCCTGAACCAATTCATTTTCTAAACGTTGAGTTTCATCGGCCCTTGGTTTAGTAAAGCGTGCTAATGCTAAATAAAGAACAGGAGTAAGATAAAGTGTAAAGACAACGGCTATACCTAGCCC
>JAQWHO010000215.1 GCA_029249355.1 Thalassotalea sp. | reverse complement strand
TACCACTACCAAAACTTGGACCTTCGGTAACCCAACTTGTATTTACACCAATAACTTGAGCACCCGTTTGAGCCGCGATTTTTTCTATTTTATTGGCTAAATCGTCGCCATTAGCACGTTTTTCAATAATTAAAGAACCTGCGGTAAATTTATGTTTATTATCTAAAACAAAGGCTTTATCAGCACTTTTTACTGAGATACCTTGCAATAATGCACTCGTTAAAAAACGACCTGCAGCCATATCACCCCATTCAACAACATAAGCAACGGTAGCGTTTATATTTGTAATATTGCCAATGAGAGGATCATCAGCATTCACTGATTCTTTCGCTATTTTTATAGGCTTACCACAATGTTCAATATCAACATCAAACATTAGCGGTAATGACCAACCTGTAGTGTCATAAATTTCATCATTTAGCTTGCGACTACGACGGCGTTCTTGTTCTTTAATAAATTTGCTGTCCATATCGACTTGTTTGCTGAAAGTTGTTGTTACAAAACGTCCTTTAGGCTGCGCAGAATCAATGAAATAAGCGCCAGCTTGATATTTTTTTCCACAGCTTGTAAACGCTTCTTTAGCTCTAAATACATCAACATCATGTTCTGCCATTAACGTTGCAAGGCGATGTGTTCCTGCTTTATTACGTTGGTTAGGCATAATATAGATACGATCTTTCTTTTTATCTTTACCTGCGGCAATTGCACTAACTTGATAGTTATAATAATCATTCAATAATTTTTCATGATTTTCTGCCACTGCTTCGGCAGTAGAAACTGAGGCAACAAAGTGTCGGTGCACAGTATTAAAATAGGTTAAGGTCTCACCGGTATCTTTTTTAAATAACTCACCTCTAGATGACGATACTTCATAAGTTGATGCCGACGCACCATAAAAAGTTGGCCAACTGTCTCCGTAACCAGGATAAAAAGCATCGAATATTTCACGCGTAAAAAAATCAAAACCTAAACGGTCGAAGTGCTTGCCATTATTTCTCCCAACAATAGCAATATTATCAATCTGAGTTTTAGTCATATGCGGATTAAACGGTTGAGCTGAAGGAGAAAAATAATAACTTTGATCACCGCCCATTTCATGTAAATCAATAACAACTAATGGACGATAATGATTCATCGCTTTAATTCTGCCCGCAGTTTCAGGTTGCGAGATGGCTAACCAATCTCGATTCATATCAAATAAGTAATGATTTGATCGGCCACTCGGCCAAGGTTCATTATGTTCAGCGCTTAAACGATCATCACTGTGTTGCATGCCAACCGTTGCATAATAACGACTAGTAAACCTGGTTCGTCCATCAGGATTCTGTAATGGGTCAATAAATACAATCGTATTTTTTAAAATCTTTTTATTAGTCGCTTCATCTGGTGCAGCTAAGAGATGGTAAGCCATCATCATAGCAGCATCTGTACTACTAATTTCATTCCCATGTACGCCATAACCTAGCCATACAGAAGCAGGTAATTTAGCGATTAAATTGTTAGCACTTTTTTTATCTGTGTTACTAGGATCCGACAATTGCTGCATTTTATCTGCGAAGTCATCAAGCTCAGCAATATGTTTACTGTTGCCAATGGCAGCATATATCAGTTTTCGCCCTTCCCACGTACGACCATATTCAAACAATTTCATCTTGGTTGGTTCGGCTCTTTCTAATGCTTCAAAATAACGCAACATATCACTGTAATTAGTGATACGTTCGCCTACATCATATCCTAATACATTCTCAAAAGTAGGAGTAGAGGCACTGTATTGGCTGCCTGGCCACATACTACTTAATGCTGATGCTGCAAAAGAATTAAACGAAAAAAGCACAGTAACAATCAATGAGAAAATAATAGAATAATATCTAGTAGTCATGGGGTTAAAAATTCCAAAGAAAGAATAATGGACATTAAATTAGCGCTAAGTTAGTTTTTTATCAACATAAAAACTACCCGCCGTTAGAATTAGTTAATTCAAATGACTATATTAATCAACTTACCTTTAGCTTGATTAAACTGGATATATAAACAGTGTTAAATTATACTGTTATTCGGTGCCATTAATTATTTTTCTTCATGAATTTATATATCGCTGAAAAACCAAGCTTAGGTCGTGCCATCGCTGACGCGCTGCCTAAACCTCATAAAAAGCAACAAGGCTATATTGAAGTAGGAAATGGCGATGTGGTGACATGGTGTATCGGACACATACTCGAACAAGCTGACCCAGATGCATATGATGATAAATTTAAGAAATGGCAATTAGACCATCTCCCTATTATTCCAGAGCAATGGCAACTTAAACCTAAATTTAAAACCAAAAGTCAGCTCAGTGTTATTCGAAAGCTCGTAAAAACGGCCACACAATTAATACATGCAGGTGACCCTGATCGTGAAGGCCAACTTCTGATTGATGAAGTGATTGATTACCTAAAAGTCAGTCAGGCAAAGAAAAGCCAGACACAAAGATTATTAATCAGCGATTTAAATACTCCCGCAGTGAAACGCGCCTTACAGCAATTAAAGTCAAATCAAGATTTTATGCCGCTCTCTATTTCTGCTTTAGCTCGAAGTAGAGCTGATTGGTTATATGGTATTAACCTCACGCGTGCATATACGATTCAAGGAGGTAAAGTTGGGTATCAAGGCGTGCTTTCTGTTGGGCGAGTACAAACACCTATTTTAGGGTTAGTGGTTAATCGAGATGCAGAAATTAGCAATTTTATTGCCAAACCTTATTTCCAAGTAACTGCAGATATCCAAACGTCAAACAATGAAAACTTCACCGCTAAATGGCAACCAAGTGATGCTTGCCAGCCTTATATGGACGAAGAAGGAAGAGTGTTAGTAAAAAGCTTAGCTGAAAATGTTATTGCACGTATTAACAATCAACCAGCGAAAGTTAACGAAGTAAAAAAAGAACAAAAGAAACAGCAACCTCCTTTACCTTTTAATCTTTCAACGTTACAAATAGCGGCTGCGAATCAGTTTTCGATGAATGCAAAACTGGTGCTTGATGTTTGTCAGTCACTTTATGAAAAGCACAAATTAATCACTTACCCTCGCTCTGATTGTCGTTATTTACCCAAAGAGCAACACAACCAAGCGCCCAGTATTTTAAATCATCTATCTCAATCAGAGCTATCTATAACAGAAGCGGCTAAAAATGCTAACTCGTCACTTAAAAGTAAAGTATGGAACAATAGTAAAGTGACGGCTCACCACGCGATTATTCCAACCGAAAAATCAGCAAAGAATATTACGTTAAATAGTTTTGAAAAAAATATTTACTTATTAATTGTGAGGCATTATCTCGCTCAATTTTATCCCGTATATTTATACAACCACACCAAAATATCACTTATTATTACTGGCGGTTTATTCACCTCATCAGCAAACGTGCCTGAACAAATAGGTTGGAAATGTTTATTCAAAAAAGATGGCTCTAAAAGTGATAAAGCTAATTTAGACGATGACATTTCGCAATATCTACCTGATGTTAAGCAAGGTGATATTTTACATTGTTTGCAAGGAAACCTTCTCGAAAAACTCACTCAAGCCCCAAAAGCATTCACTGATGCTACTTTGTTAGCCGCAATGACAGGGATCAATCGTTTTGTTAACGACAGAGCATTGAAATCGGTTTTAAAAGATACTGACGGATTAGGCACTGAGGCCACCCGAGCCAACATTATTGAGTTACTTTTTAAACGGGGATTTTTACAGCGCCAAGGAAAATTAATCCATGCAACAGATGCAGGAAAAGGACTTATTAACGCTTTACCTGAGCAATGTACAAAACCTGACATGACTGCTCAATGGGAAGCAACGCTCAATAATATTAGCGAACAGAAAGTTAATTACCAGAGTTTTATGCTCCCTTTAACACAGACGTTAAAAGAGTTAATTACTAACGCTACCAGTCAGTTACCCGTTTCATTAAAAGGTGTGAAATCAAACCAAAAACCTGCGTATAAGAAGCGTCGAAGAGCGAAGAAGAAAGTAGCCTGAGAAAGCAAAAACAGTCTTAGCTATTATTACTAAACAAGTAAACTATCGCGAAAAGCACAGGTTATCGATCAGCGTTAACTCATTTTCAACCTTACCAGGCCTTATTTAATAAAATGACTAGTCCTGGCAATGTGCATCAATAAGGGTGACTTCCGATATAAGTACGCTATTGGGCGGAACTGATCCTGGTGAACCCCTTCTACCATAAGCTAAATCGGCCGGTATATAGAGTTCCCAGGTTTCACCTACCTTCATCAAAGGCACTCCTTCACGCCAACCTTTAATCATTTTAGATAGCTGTAACGTACTGGGTTGACCACGTTGGTAACTACTATCGATGATTTGTTTCGATTTTGCTAACAACATTTTATAGTGCACAGTAATTTTATAATCAGGATCAGGTTTACATCCATCACTTTGTTCTAAAACTTTGTACTGCAACCCCGAGTCAGTGGCTACTACACCCTTTCGTTTAAGATTTTTTGTAAACCAGAATGCATTGATTCTTTCGACGCTATAGGCTCCACTTGATTTATTTGAACTAGCGCAACCAAACATAAAAGACAAAGTAAAACTGACAAACAAAATACGTATTAACATCTTTAACTCTCACCTAATAAATAGGGTATTTTATGATTTATGGAATTAATTATAGCGTTAGTAATAATTACTATTTCACCATGTTATAACTAAGAGGAAAACTGATTTTATAGCTTTGTTATATTAAAGTCATGATTTGATTATTTTCCGTAATACAATAATTATTTACCCTCCCCCCCACTTTATTTATTAGTTCATTTTTCACTTCAAAGGACTCAATACTAAAAGCACCTTTGATGCTTAAACCCGGCTCAGAGTCCCGTATAAAATCCTGGCTAGTATTTTTCTAAATATGATCAAGGATGCACAAAAGCTAATGTCGGCTTTTAGCTAAGGTTTATTGTTGGATCATTAACTCCGTGAATTTGTATCCTGTTAATTCCTTAATCACCTTAGTCACATAAATCAAAAGGCCAGCCAACATTAACATTGATGGTACGGCAATAACGGGATAGCTCATTAATGTCATATGACCCAGTTCTTCATTAAACATAACCGTACCAGCTGGGCTTTTAACAAGCCATTTTGCCAGTAAATAATTCATAATTGATGAAAAAACAAAGGTTAATGCCAACAACTGATTGGCAAATGCGATCCTAGTAACAAACTCATTTGTTTTCCCTAAGTCATTTAATTTGTTATAGACCTTATTTACATTAATTATCGATTCATTTAACAATATTTTTGCGATTAAAGGCTTACCATATATGCCTGAGATAACCACAAAAACAGCAATCAACCCTGGAATAGAAGCCTCTTTAATGGCTAACCACTCAACACTCAATTCAAATAAAGCAATGCCACCAGTTAAGAAAACACTAAAAAAGCCAAACACTGATATCAAGTTCGTTTCTTTCGTTCTGACATAATCATAGATGGCATAACCTATGGGAAATGATAGTGCGACAATCAACCCAAGCACCACACCTAAATATTCAGGTCCTGAAAATTTCATTAATAACCACGAAGGTAATGCAACATTAAATATTATTTCTAATAAGGGATTGTTTTTAGATTTTTCTGAACTCATTAATCAGTCTCTTTTTACTCATAATTAATTCTTTCTATGCTTTCACTTTAAGCTTCTAAACTAACATAATAAAATACTTATGAATGAACACAAAGAATTCATCAGTATAAAAATGTAAAAAATTTTACACTAAACATGTCTAGTAAATCTTATTCATTGGCCTGTTCTTTAGAAAAATTTTTTTAACCTCTTCTAATAGCACAACACATTTTTATGAATGATAGTTAACCTAATATTAGGTATTTGCCTTCTAAGGGTTAAAAACTAACACCAAATGATGGAAAGTCATGGCGGTAATAAGTTTCTTCTATATCTTAGTTCAATTGGTAATGTAACTTTCGATAAACTCAAAAATTCAGATTTTAATCTTCAAATTTTTCTATCTTTATTTTTATCTTGTCTAGGTGATAATCATATAGTTTGAACTATAAACGGGGGGACAGTAAAGTTTGTATATTCTAATAAAAAGCTCACCGAAGTGAGCTTTTAAAAATTAATTAGGAGTAAAATTTAGAAGTACTAAACTCTTTCGATAACCGTAGCGATACCTTGGCCTAAACCAATACACATCGTTGCTAAACCAATGTTTACATCTTGTCCTTCCATCAAGTTCAACAACGTACCTGTGATACGAGAACCAGAACAACCTAACGGGTGACCTAATGCAAT
>JAQWHO010000214.1 GCA_029249355.1 Thalassotalea sp. | reverse complement strand
CAAGAAGCTGGTTTAGATTACTACAACCATAACCTTGATACTTCTCCAGAACACTATAATTCAATTATTACTACACGTACTTTCCAAGACCGTCTAGACACGTTGCAAAACGTACGTGATGCAGGCATGAAAGTGTGTAGTGGCAGCATTATGGGTTTGGGTGAAAAAGCACAAGATAGAGCGTCATTTCTTGCTCAATTAGCCAACTTACCTAAACATCCGGATAGTGTTCCTATTAATATGTTGGTTAAAATAGAAGGCACGCCGTTAGCAAATGTTGATGATTTAGATCATTTTGATTTTATCCGTTGTATTGCAGTTGCCCGTATTATGATGCCAAAAAGTCATGTTCGATTATCCGCAGGTCGTGATGCAATGAATGAACAGATGCAGTCAATGTGCTTTTTAGCGGGTGCTAATTCAATATTTTATGGTTGCAAGCTTCTTACAACAGGTAATCCTGAAGCGAACAAAGATATGCAGTTATTTGCAAAGCTAGGGATCAATACAGAAACCGTTGACAGCAATGACCAAGATGATGAACGAACATTGCAAACTGCGGTTCTTAATCAACAAAATAGCGATTTGTTTTATGATGCTACTACTTAACTCTATAGTTTGATTGACGATTAATTATGGCTTTTGAATTTATTGCTGAGCAACTTGCTCAGCAAAAACTTGCCCATCGACTACGTCAAAGACAATGTATTGCTGAGCAGCAAGGGGCAAAATTATTTTATCAAAATAAAGAATACCTTAATTTTTCATCAAATGATTATTTAGGGCTAAATCAACACCCTGAGATTAATGATGCTTTTCATGAAGGTATTCGTAAATTTGGTGCGTCGTCTTGTTCTTCAAGTTTAGTCACAGGTTTTAGCTATGCACATCAAGTATTAGAAAATACGGTGTGTGAATGGTTAAACAAACCTAGATGTTTACTGTTTAATAGCGGTTTTTCTGCAAACCATGGTGTATTGCATGCTTTAGCAACGGATCAAACACAGTTTTGGTTAGACAAATTATCACATGCTTCACTTATTGATGGAGCATTTTCCGGCAAAGCCAAAGTAAAGCGCTTTTTACATAATAATTATGATCAACTTGAACAACTTTTAATGCAGAAAAAATTACCAAACAACTTAATAGTTTCTGAAGGTGTTTTTAGTATGGACGGTGATCGTGCTGATGTTAACGCATTACAAAACATCGCTAAAAAGTATGATTCTTGGCTATATTTAGATGATGCACACAGCCTAGGTGTTATTGGTGATAAAGGTCAAGGTAGTACAAGTATTAATCCAGATATTGATATTGTTATGGCGACATTTGGTAAAGCGGTTGCTACCTCAGGCGCTTTTATTGCTTGCAATGAAGAATTGCATGACTTTTTAATTAACTTTTCTCGTCATTATATTTACTCAACCGCAATGTCTCCGGCTAATGCATGGGCGACAAATAAAAGTATAGAAATTATTCAAAGGGAGCATTGGAGGCGTGAAAAAATAGCAGAATTAAGTGCACTTTTTTCATCGACGTTAGATCCTGAGATAGAATTAATTCCAACATCTTCATCAATTAACGCCATTGTTATTGGTGATGAATTAAAAGCTTTAGAAATTGCTCAAAAATTAAAGGCAAAAGGTATTTGGCTCACAGCCATTAGGCCTCCTACCGTTCCTAATGGCACATCGAGGTTACGCGTAACTATTTCTGCTAGTCATAATTTACAAGATATCAAGAGCTTAGCTGAAAACATTAATAAGGTCATTCATTAATGTCTGAAAAGAAAAATTTATCAAAAATCGCACGCTCATTTGGTTCGGCCAGTGAATCGTACGACATTTCTGCTCGTTTACAACGTTATAGTGGAAAAAATTTAATGCCATGGTTGCCAAATCGTAATGATTTAACGGTGGTCGATTTAGGAAGTGGCACCGGTTTTTTTACGGAAATATTGGCAACAAGATATCATCAAGTTATTGGTTTAGACATTTCAACTCAAATGCTGAACTTTGCTAAACAAAATCGTAGTAACGAAATAGTTTGGTTAGAAGCTGATGCGTATAAATTACCCTTTGCCGATCGAAGTATTGATCTAATATATTCAAACTTAATGATCCAATGGTGTGAAGCTTTACCTGTGCTTAAAGCTGAGATTATTCGCGTTTTAAAACCTGGTGGTTTATTTATTTTTTCTACATTAGTTGACGGAACTTTATTTGAATTGAAGTCTTCTTGGGCGCAAGTAGATGATGATAAACACGTTATCGATTTTAAAACTCCAGAGGAACTTGAATCAATATTTAATTCAGATGACTCGAAATTAATTGAGTCTTCAAGCAAAGATCTTATTTTGGAATATGAAAACGTATTACATCTTGCAAAAGAGCTTAAAGGCTTAGGCGCAAATCAAGTGCCTAAGAAACAATCTCGTGGTTTAGCAGGCAAAGATAAGTGGCAGAAAATGATGCAGTCTTATCAAGACTTTATAGAGCCTAGTGGCATTTACCCGGCTACATATAGCGTTTTTTCTGGTTTAATGGTGAAACTTAATGATTAAACTATTTATTACCGCTACAGATACAGATGCAGGTAAAACCTATGTTGCCCAAACACTCATAACCGCATTGATACAAAAGAACTTAAAAGTTGCTGCTTTTAAACCTATTTCTGCTGGATGCAAAAAAGTACAAACTCAGCAGGGTACTCAACTTATTAATGAGGATGCGTTATTACTTTCTAACGTTGCTAACTGCCAGCAATCTATTGAACAAATAAATCCTGTTGCCTTTGAAGAGCCGATAGCGCCTCATATTGCTGCTCAAAAGCAAAACTGTACTATTGATTTAGCCTTTCTGAATGAGCACTATAATAAAATCACCACAAACAGTTGTGATGTTGTTATTACTGAAGGTGCCGGAGGGTGGCGACTGCCATTAGGTGGTGGACGATTTTTATCTGAGCTAGTCAAAACGACAGATCAGCATGTGATTCTTGTGGTAAATATGAAGCTTGGTTGTTTAAACCATGCTGTGCTGAGTTACGAATCAATTATATCTGATGGACTTGCATGTGTGGGTTGGGTAGCAAACTGCCCAGAAACGATGGCATATTTAGATGAAAATATAGCTGAGCTTGAACAATTACTGCCTATGCCATTATTAGCTAAACTTGATAATGAAACAGATATTGAAATAGCAGCGAAAAAGTTTAATTTAACCCCACTAATCTCCCACGTTTAACATTACTTTTTTACTTTAAATTTACTTAAGTAATCTCAATTTTTTAATTCTTTTAAACACGCACTGGCAATAAAGCCAGAGCGTGTTTTATGTGCTTCTGATTTACTGACCCGATCATCAATTTGTTTAATTAACAACTCTGGCAACGTAACGTTAATTTTATGACTTTTGCCTAAGTAGGGCGTGATGTCTATATCTATTAAACACCAAATAACATTGGTAAAACTTTCTTGATGTTTTTCGATGGTGAGCGCGTGTGGAATGTTTTCGTTGTATTCCGCCAAAATAGAAAAATGTGAAGCAATATTTTTCTCAATTTCCTGCAAAGCATT
>JAQWHO010000213.1 GCA_029249355.1 Thalassotalea sp. | reverse complement strand
CCCTGAAGTAAGCTTTTTCGCTTTACCTTTTAAAGACTTAGTATAAAGATGAGAATAACCAGACTCTTCCGATAAATAATAAAGGTTATCGTTTATCCAACCAAATTCATTAAAAGTATAGTTGACCCACGCATCGTCATGTAAACGATGCTGAGCCACTAATTTGTTTTCTAATAAATTAACCGATGCTAACCAACGATCTTTGTTGTCCCAAGCTTCTAATAATAAAGCCACTTTTTTACCATCTTTATGCCACTGAATGGCATTAAAAGCTCTCATAACATGAATATTACGAGGTGCTTTTTCGCTTTGATAAGTTTTACCTTCTCTTGCGTAGTTTTCAGTCTTAACACTCGCTAACACATCTTCATCAAAGCCAGGTAAAGTTTCATAGCTCAACGGAAATTGTTGACCTGTAACTAAATCAAGTAAAAACAGTTCTTGGCTATATTGACGATTATCAGCGACACGATGACGCACTTTTTCTGCTTTTATATGACCATCTTCAGCAATATAATTTGGCATAATATCGCTGCTATCACGACTTGATTTACTGCTTGCTATACTCACAATCATCTTATCGCCATTTGGTGACAAACTCGCATTTACCACGCGGTTGCCATCCCCAAAGTAGAATTCACTTTTTGTCAGTGTTTTATTCTCGGCTTTAAGCTTCTCACCCTTTTCATCCTTTAACTTTTTATTTCGTTGTTGAAGAGCAATGTAAGCAATTAACTTGCTTTGTTCTCCGGCGATATAAGAAGGAGAATTTTCAGCATCGTCTGGCGCCTTTTTCATTTGCAAACTAGCTAATTCAATAATTTTGCTGTTTTTCACATCATGTTCGAAAAATGTATCAACTACTCGATAAGCAACATTGCCGTTATTTAAAAACATGGCAGAACGTTCAATAGCAGAGGTATACGTTAATTGTTGTACTTTTTGGCTCGCGATTTCTTTTAAAAATACATTTCCTTCAAATACATAAACCTCATGCGTGCCAGCACGATTTGTTTGCGCATTTTGATCTGCATTAATATGCATATTCGCCAGTTTAACTTTTTCACCATTACCTTTACTTTGTAATGACTTTTTCACTAAGTCTCTTAACGGGTTACCTAATTGCTTTTGTTTATACAAAACAGTTTGACTATCATCACCCCAATACCAACTCTCAGGTGAGCGCCCCATCCAGTCAGGATCAGACATTATTTGTTCAAGTGTTATTTCACCATTGCTCGCCATTTGCGGTTTTGAAACCGACTCAACAATTTTAGCAACAGCCGTTTTGGGTTCTTGTTTCTTAAAAGCAGATGCAATAACTGGCGCTAATACTGGCGATGCTGTTGTTGACGTTTCAACAACAGCAGGTTGATTTTCGTTATCAAGAATGGCTTCGGCGGTTTGTTCACCCGTTGTAGTGGTAACACAGCCTAAAAGTGAAAAGCTAATAGCGGCAGAAATTATTTTTATTTTCATCATAATGATTAAACTTTATTTTGGAGTTGGAGTGATGGAAAGTCTATTTTGACGAATAGCTTTAAGTTAAACCGTTAGTTAAAGCGTTAAATTAAAATAGGCTTTCCACGCTTAAAAAGCATGAATAAAAACAGCCTATATTTTATCGACTATTAAATGCAAGCTTTTGCGTTTAAATAACAAAATTATCCGACTATCGGTATATTTATATTTTGAGTACTCGTTATCATTTGATGTTAAGTCATTACTCGCAATACATCCCAACACGCACCAATAGTATGATAATCACATTTACCACCGGCGGTAGATTTTTCATCTGACAGTTTTTGATTATCTGCTGAAAGTACACGATACCAAGCGCCAAACTTATGGTCGATCATATTATCCCAACTGTATTGCCATATTTTAGTGTACCAATCATCATATTGACTATCGCCAGTAACCGCTTTTAATCTGATAGCCGCAGCAAATGTTTCGGCTTGTACCCAAAAGTATTTTTCGTCGTCGCAAATATCACCTTGCGGGGAAAATCCGTAATAAATGCCACCACGTTTTTCATCCCAACAAGCACTTAATGCACGATCAAATAAATCCTTAGCACGTTCAATCATCCAAGCTTCTGGTT
>JAQWHO010000212.1 GCA_029249355.1 Thalassotalea sp. | reverse complement strand
ATTAATCTAGCGCAAGCTAATCCATCTGTATGTGGTACTTAAGTACTATACCTTTTTATTAGTCCATAACGCACAATGAAATTGAGCTTTTAGCTTGCTTCTTTTTGTTTTAATGTTTGTTTTAATGTTTGTTTTAATGCTTACCTTAATACAGTGGAGAACAGCAATAAGCTTATGAGTTTTGTTAGTGAGATCGCTTCAGTCAAATTGATTTAATTAAAAACAATACTCAGGAATTACTTATGTTAAGTATGATTGGCTTAGTCGGTGGACTCATTTTATTAGTGGGTCTTACGATGAGGGGCATGAATTTATTCATTAGCGCTCCATTATGTGCATTATTGGTTGCCCTAAGCAATAATATGGCGTTACTCACTGGCGACACATATTTTGTTAGTACCTATATGTCGGGTTTTACTAGCTTTATTGCCGCGTGGTTTTTTATGTTTTTACTGGGTTCATTATTCGGTAAATTTATGGAAGATACTGGCGCCGCAGACAGTGTAGCGCGTTATATCGTTGATAAACTGGGTATGAAAAAAGCGGTATTTGCTGTGGTTGCTGCATGTGCCATTTTAACATATGGCGGTGTTAATTTATTTGTAGTGGCGTTCTCGGTTTATCCAATGGCATTGAGTTTGTTTAAAGATGCAAATTTACCGCGCCGGTTTATTCCCGCCACATTGGCTTTTGGATCCGTCACTTTTACGATGACTTCAGCAGGTTCGCCTGAAATTCAAAACTGGATCCCCATTAAGTATTTAGGCACCACACCTTACGCAGGCTGGGAAGTAAGTTTGGTTGTTGCCATTTTTATGGCTTTATTTGGCTATTGGTGGTTGAAAAAACTTATTTCAAAAGCGGTAGAAAATGGTGAAACATTTGAACACCGAGATGATGATCCTGAAGTACCTGTTCGTGATTATCCTCACCCTATTACTGGCGTTATTCCTTTATTAATCGTGCTAGCGTTATCGTTTAGTTTACATAGTTATTTTGGTCATAATGCTCTAATTGTAGCTTTAGCGGGTGGTGTGATCAGTATTTGGCTCATTAATCACAAATACTTTCACAACCTTAATAATGCTATTTCAGAAGGTACAAATGGTGCGCTGATTGCTATTGGTAATACTGCAGCGGTTGTTGGATTTGGCGCTGTGGCTAAATCAACAGAAGCATTTCAAGTGGCAGTAAATATTATGACCCAAATGCCTGGCAATGAATTAATAGGTGCAGCGGTTGCGGTGAGTGTTATCGCTGGTTTGACAGGTTCAGCTTCGGGTGGTCAAGCGATAGCTTTGCCATTACTTGCTCCGCATTATATTGATCAAGGCGTTGATCCTGAACAGTTACATCGTGTGGTTGCCATTAGCTCTGGCGCATTAGATACCTTGCCGCATAATGGCTATGTGGTAACAACTATTCGTGCTATTTGTAAGGAAACTCATGCCAGCGCTTATTGGTCGATGTTTGCTATGACCGGTGCAGTTCCTTTGTTAGGCTTAATACTTGCCATTGGCTTGTTTATTTTTATTTAGGGTCAATAAACCCTAGTTTTGATAGGAAATATTATGAATATTCGACTTCTCCTTTTAGCTGCGTCATTGTTTTTTTCTGGCTATTGTACAGCAGGCGCTGCTACCCATGAGCTAATGGTAAAAAAGCAAAAGTTTTCACTTGATAACTTTCAGACCTTTGGTGGTAAAAATATTGAGCAAGTAAACGTAGGTTGGGAAGCCTATGGCACGTTAAATAAAGATAAAAGCAATGCCATTTTAATTACCCATTTTTTCTCAGGGAATTCACATGCTGCAGGAAAGTATAATGAAAGTGATGCCTTGCCAGGCTATTGGGACAGCATTATTGGCCCAGGGAAAGCAATTGATACCAATAAATATTATGTGATCAGTTCTGATACGTTGGTGAATGCTAGCGCTTTCGATAAAAATGTTATTACTACAGGACCTGCAACGATTGATCCTAAAACAGGAAAACCCTACGGATTAACTTTTCCTGTGGTGACTATTAGAGATTTTGTTAATGTACAAAAATCTCTAATCGATAGCTTAGGTATTGAAAAGTTACATGCGGTAGTTGGTGCTTCTATGGGCTCGTTGCAAGCCATTGAATGGTCTGTTGTCTATCCTGACATGGTTGAGCGAATGGTTTCTGTTATTGGAACATCAGAAATGGACGCGTGGTTAGTCGCAGGTCTTGAATCATGGGCTGCACCAATAAAACAAGATCCTAATTGGAATGGCGGTGATTATTATCAAGGCGAAGCGCCGAAAAGAGGCTTGCAATTGGCATTAGCGAGCATCACACAAGACGCGATGCATCCCGCTATTTTTAATGCATCGAATCCAAATCATCAGGCTGTCAATAAAGCGGCATTAAATGATATTAACGCTAACTTTCCTGTGGTTGATTGGCTTTATGCAGCCGCTGGCGCAAAACTAGATATTATTGATGCCAACCACATTTTATACCTCGTTCGAGCAAACCAATTATTTATCGCTGGCCATAATAATGATTTAGCTGGCAGCTTGAAAAAAATCACCGCTAAAACGTTATTTTTACCGGCTGCTAATGATTTAGTGCTTTTTCCGTCAATGGCTAAAAAGGCACATGATCTCATTGGCGAACAAAGTCAGTATGAAGAAATTCAAGGCATGTGGGGACATCTTGACGGTCTTTTCTCCATTAGTAGTAAAGCTAAAACAATTTCTGCCTTTTTGGAGTCTAAATAATGAAAAATATGACGGCCTTAATTACCGGAGCTGGCAGCGGTATTGGTTTTGGTATCGCTCAATCATTGGCTGAAAAAGGCGCGGCCATCATTATTACCGACATTAATGAGGACGCAGTTTTATTGGCTCAGAAAAAACTTAGCGATAAAGGACTGAACGTAAAAGGCGTGAAACTCGATGTGACTAATGAGTTAGATATTGAAAATTTATTGGTCGCACTTGCCGATACAAAGGTTGATATTTTAGTGAATAATGCCGGTATTCAATATGTTTCACGTTTAGAGGATTTTCCCATGAACGCGTGGCAGAAAATTGTTGATGTTTTACTGACTGGCCCTGCTCGAACCTGCAAAGCCTTGTTACCTCAAATGCGAGAAAATGGTTTTGGACGGATTATTAATATTGGCTCCATTCATGGTTTAGTCGCTTCGCCTTTTAAGTCAGCATATGTTTCAGCAAAACATGGTTTGATCGGTTTTACTAAAGTGATTGCTTTGGAAACATCAGATACCGATATTACGATAAATACCATTTGTCCTGCTTATGTTAAAACGCCTTTAGTGGAAAAGCAGATCAAAGATCAAGCGATTCAACACGGCATAAGTGAAGAAGATGTCATTAATAAAATCATGTTAGAGCCGATGCCGAAAAAGTCGTTTATCGACATTGAAGAAATTTGTGCCACCGTTTGTTTTTTAGCGAGTAAACAAGCAAGAAATATGACGGGTCAAGCACTTGTGCTTGATGGCGGCTGGACAGTTAAATAGGAAAAATTATGAGTGGATTTAATAAAGTTGTCGCTAACTACCAAGAAGCGATGGCAGGTTTAGAAGATGGAATGACTGTTATTGCTGGCGGATTCGGCTTATGTGGTATTCCTGAAAATTTAATCAGCGAAATTAAACGCAAAGGCACGAAAGATTTAACCATCGTTTCAAATAACTGTGGAGTGGATGATTTTGGTTTAGGCGTGTTATTAACTGATCGTCAAATTAGTAAAATTGTAGCCTCGTATGTCGGTGAAAATGCAGAGTTTGAACGACAAATGATGAGTGGCGAGTTGGAAGTAGAATTAACCCCCCAAGGCACGCTTGCTGAAAAAATGCGTGCAGGCGGTGCTGGAATCCCTGCCTTCTTTACCGCGACGGGTGTTGGTACGCCGGTTGGAGAAGGTAAGGAAGTACGTACTTTTAATGATAGAGAATATTTATTAGAGGAAAGTATTCGTGGTGATTTTGCGATAGTAAAAGCATGGAAAGCGGATAAATACGGTAATTTGGTGTATCGAAAAACGGCGCGAAACTTTAATCCTATGGCGGCAACTGCAGGGAAAATAACCGTTGTTGAAGTAGAAGAAATTGTTGAACCGGGTGAGCTTGATCCAGACCAAATCCATACTGCAGGTATTTATGTTGATCGTTTGATTGTCGGCACCTTTGAAAAGCGTATTGAACAGCGAACTGTTCGACCATCACATAATAAGTCAGGAGAATAATGATGGCGTTAACAAGAGAACAAATGGCGAAGCGCGTTGCTCAAGAATTACAAGATGGCTATTACGTTAATTTAGGTATTGGCATTCCTACTTTAGTGGCCAATTATGTCCCTGATAATATGGAAGTGATGCTGCAATCTGAAAATGGGTTGTTGGGCATGGGGCAATTTCCAACAGAAGATGAAATTGACGCAGATTTGATTAATGCCGGTAAACAAACGGTAACTATGGCAACAGGAGCTTCAGTATTTTCAAGTGCTGAATCGTTTGCCATGATACGTGGTGGTCACGTTGATTTAACCGTTTTAGGTGCTTTTGAAGTGGATGTTAACGGCAACATTGCTTCGTATATGATCCCCGGGAAATTAATCAAGGGCATGGGCGGCGCGATGGATCTAGTGGCCGGTGCGGATAACATTATTGTTACCATGACCCATGCGTCAAAACATGGTGACTCTAAACTATTGGCAAACTGTTCACTGCCGCTCACCGGTAAAAACTGTATTAAAAAAGTGCTGACTGATTTAGCTTACCTTGAAATTCAAGATGGGAAGTTTCATTTACTTGAATATGCGCCAGGGGTGACTATTGAGCAGATAAAAGCACTTACAGAAGGTGAATTAGTGGTTGATAGCAATGTGAAAGAAATGGTTATTTGATCTCGAAAGCATACACGCAAGAATCAATAATTATTACCTGCTAACAATACCTACTAGCAATGTCAGCTAAACAGCTTTTATAAATTCTAATAAGCGATTGTTGGCTGGCATGGAGTGATCAGTCATTAAGGATAATCCCGCTGACTTTGCTAATACTTCAATCGCTTCAAAGTCACGAATACCACTATTTTCATCACGATCTTTTAGCCACAATTCAAAATTAGCATTACTTTCACAGGTAAATTTTCCCTCGTAATTAAAAGGCCCATAAATGCAGAGTTTACCGCCTTTTTTTAAGGTTTTTTCAGTTCCTTCAAAAAATCGCTGCACTAATTTCCAGCTAACTATGTGCATAGTATTTGCGGTAAATATGGCATCTATTTGATGTTTATCATTTCAATTAACTGTTGGCCATTCATTATTTAAATCAAGCGTAATAGCAGAGTTGATATTTTTGAGGGAGCTCTTGCTTATTCTTTGATTAATAGAGTAGTGATTTATTGATAGATCACTGGTTTGCCAAAGTAAATGAGGTAAGTTTTCAGCAAAATAGATAGCGTGTTGACCCGTGCCTGAGCCGATCTCCAATACATTTTTTGTTGTTTTAAGCGCTTTTTGCAATATGGTTAAAATAGCCGCTTTGTTATTTTCACATGCTTGGGAAAAAGTTAATTCCATTATAAGTTCCTATTGTTCAGATTTATTCCGCTGTTGTGCAGGACATATACCGTAGTGTTACGGTTCTTTTTTGAAAGGTAAAGCAGATAAACACTGTGCTTGATAGCGTTTTAGTTGTTCTCGTTCTTGTCGACAATAATTTTTTATTGGCTCTTTAAAGTTGACGTTTTTTATCCAATGATAAGAATACGTTAGCACCGCTTCAAAGCCACGTTGTATTTTATGTTCTCCCTGTGTTCCGGGGTTAAATACTTTGAGGTTTCGCTTAATACAAAACTCTATGCCTTGATAATAACAAAGTTCGAAATGTAGATTTTTAACCTTTTCACTACAGCCCCAATATCGACCATATAAATGCTGTTGATCAAAAAAGAACAGCGAACAAGCAACATAGTCATCATCACGACTCGCTATCACAAGTAAAATATTATCGGGTAAAGTTTGAAATATTTGCTCAAAAAACGTGTAAGTTAAATGAGGCTGATGGCCTTTTTTTAAATAGGTTAGTTGGTACGTTAAATAAAAATAGTCTAATTGTTTTTTAGTAATTTCGTTACCAATAAAGTGCTCTATTATAATGTTTTGCTGTGAGATTGAACGTCGCTCTTTTAGCGTATTTTTACGTTTTCTTGCCGTGAACGAGGCAAGAAAGTGATCAAAATTTTCGTATTCACGATTAAACCAATGAAATTGCACGGTATGACGTAGATAAACATCGTCAGGAAGCTTTGTACTATTGGTAGGTTTTATTTCAGGGACGAATAGTAAATGCCAACTGTTAATTTGATTTTGCTGACAATATTCAATTAAAACCGACATGACTTCACAATAATCAAGCTCATTTGAAAGCAGTTTTTCACTAGGTACAGGTGTTACTGGAATGGTGCTAACTAACTTAGGATAATAATCTAAATTATTTCGCTCATAAGCCTGCGCCCAATCCCAATCAAAGACGTATTCACCCCAAGAATGTTGCTTAATATATAAAGGTAAAATCGCTAAAGTTTTTTCTTCAGAAGAAATAGCTAGATGATGAGCTTGCCAACCTTTATCAACTGTTATTGATTGACTATCTTCAAGTGCTTTGAAAAATTCATATTGCATAAGCGGACAAGAAGGTTTTTCAAATGCTTGCCACTGATCTTTTGAAATATCATTAATATTATTAAAAAACTCTACTTTCACATCGATAGAATAGTTTAGTGAAATCTTACATAAGCATATCTTATTATTGGCTAATCTTTTATATAAATAATTTACCCTTTCACACTCCCTCGTGATTAGTCTTGTAAACCAAAGAAATAAAAATATAGGCAATATTGATATATATGGTCTAGCTTTAGAGGTGCATAAAGCATATTTCAAGGGTAAACAAAATGATTAAAAAACTAATTTGTTTAATTGCTGTGAATTGTATTTTATTTGCAGGTGTTTCTCGCGCCGAGATCAACTTTAGCGGTTTTGCCAGTATTAATGCCGGTAAAGTAATGTCTGGTACAGGCGTTCCACAATATGGTGTTCCACCAACATTTTTAGCTGATTATCCACTCGTATCGGCTTATTCTAAAGATATTTCATTTAAACCGGAAAGCTTGTTTGGTTTGCAAATATCGGCGGATCTTATGGATAATTTATCTGTGACTGGGCAAATTGTTGCTCGCGGCGCTGATGACTTCGATGCAACGATTGAATGGGCATATTTATCTTATACATTGAACGATAATTGGACCATACAAGCAGGTAAAAAGCGGCTACCGTTATTTTACTATTCTGACTTTTATGATGTTGGTTATGCATATGTTTGGATGCGCCCACCTGCTGATAACTACACATGGCAAATATTTAACTACAATGGCGTTAATGCTTTATATACCGGAGAAATTGGCGATTGGTCAGTGTCTGGTAACCTTTATTATGGTGAAGAGGATGATAAAGACAATAAACTATTAAGTGAATTTTTCTTTTTAGAACCAACCCGTGAAATTTGGCGGGATATGATGGGAGGTGTGTTGCAATTAAATAAAGACTGGTTTGAGGTTCGCCTTACTCATATGACTTATAAAAATGAACGCTTTCGCTCTGGAGAAAGAACATTATTTGACGGTAGTGAGTCTCGTACTGGTAAGTTTTACGGTCTGGCAATGAATTTAGATTTTGAACAGCTTTTTATTCTAACCGAGTTAAATCGCCTAGACTTAGACGGTGATTTAGATACATCGATGGTGAGCGTTGGTTATCGACTAGATACCGTTACTCCTTATTTAAGCTATTCTCAATTTAAAACGAAAGGTGAGGCTGACGGAGAAAAACACAATACAACATCGATTGGTATTCGTTGGGATTTTCACTCTTCAGCAGCATTTAAAATTCAATTTGATGATGTCAAAGATGAGTCTTTCGATTTAGCGGTGGCGGGTGATAGCAAGTCTATTACTATTGGCATAGACACGGTGTTTTAGGAGTAATATATGAATATAATAAAGAATACAGTTATTAGCCTATTATTACTTATAAGCTATGCGGCCAAAGCAGACGTTGTTGTTATTGTACACCCTTCGAATAGTGTGGATTTTGATCAGTCATCAATTTCAAAACTATTTCTGGGTAAAGCAAAAAAATTTAATGACGGCAATCAAGCAGTACCAATAAATCAAGAAGAAAGTTCTGCCGCACGTGTTTCCTTTAATTCTGCGGTATTATCCAAATCAGGAAGTCAGTTAAAAGCCTATTGGTCGAAGCTAATTTTTACAGGTAAAGGTTCACCACCCCAAGAAGTTTCTAATGATGCCGAGGTGATTGATTTAATTAGTAAGAACCCAAGTATGATTGGTTATGTGGATAGCGCCTCATTAACTGACGCTGTAAAATCGGTCGGTAAATTTTAAACATAAGAACAACTATACTTAGTTTTCGAAACGGTTTTATTTTTTTCATAACATTGAAAAATAAAACCGTTTTTTATTGGAGTTCACCGAAAGCTACTGATCTTTTGCCAATTCATTTTTTACTAAAAACTCGGCTTTCAAACGTTAAAATTAATTCGCGAAATTTACGATAAGTATGTTTCATGTTTATAAAATTAATTTACTCTGTATTTTCTAATGGCTTTTTGTCATATTACTGAAAAGTATCCGCAATAAGCGGTTATATTTCTTCTGAGTACCTATTATGAATTTGGATAAATCAACTAAACGCATTGCAAAAAGAGTTAAAAAAGGATTTCACGGATATCCTCAAATTTCATTAGCTTACTTTGGTCAATCAGCCGATTGTGCGACAGAAGTCGTGGTTGGGTATACGTCAGAGGAAGGTGCTGAAATTCAAGAGCAAAAGTTTGCTTGTAAAAATGATGCAAGAAAAGATGAAACTATTCAGACGACACTTCTAAAAGTGATAGAGAGAGCAGAGGCTAAGACTGTTATAGAAGTAGCTGGTGTTTCAATTGTTTAATAACCGCCTAAACATATAAAACAGTCTGCTTACTTTTAGATTAATGATACTTAACTACACATTTTAGCAAATAATTATTAGCCTATTAAATGGACGCCAGCATTAAAGGAATATGTATGGAATCTTCAACAAATAAAAAATTAACTCGTGGTTCAACGTTTATTGCCGGAGGTGTTTGCTCTGGGCTGGCAAAATATTATGGATTAAGTAAAGGTGGCGTTCAAGCTGGCTTTGTTGTTGGTAGTTTATTTTTTGGCGCAACAGTTTTTTATACTTAATTCTTTGGTGGATTTTACCCAAAGGGCAATAACAGTTTTTAAGTCAATAATAAGCTGTGCTTGCGTTTATTTACAGCCTGTATATACTAACAGTTATAACTGTCAGTATATACAGGAAATTGTCGAATGACTAACCTACGACCTCTTACACCTCGTCAAGAACAAATTTTTGATCTCATCAAAACTAATATCTCAGATACCGGTATGCCACCTACACGTGCTGAAATAGCTGATTTTTTCGGTTTCAAATCAGCAAACGCCGCAGAAGAACATTTAAAAGCATTAGCGAAAAAAGGCTATATAGAAATGTTACCTGGGACGTCTCGTGGTATTAGGTTAGCTGAGCAATTTATCGAGGAAGAAGGTTTACCTTTAATCGGCAGAGTAGCAGCTGGTGAGCCTATTTTAGCGCAAGAACATGTTGAAGATAGATACAAGGTAGATGGCAACTTATTTCATCCTGCAGCAGATTACTTATTACGAGTTAACGGCGAGAGCATGAAAGATATTGGAATACTTGATGGTGACTTATTGGCTGTTCACCAAACAACTGATGTTCAGAACGGGCAAGTTATTGTTGCTCGTATCGATGAAGATGTAACTGTTAAACGTTTCAAGCGTAATGGAAATGTTGTTTATCTTCATGCTGAAAATGAAGATTTCTCACCGATAAAGGTTGATTTAACTTCACAGCATTTTAACGTAGAAGGCATTGCTGTAGGAGTTATTCGTTCTGCAGATTGGATGTAAATATTCTCCTTAATATTGCTGACTTTTAGTCTCAACCTTTTAATAAAAGTCGGCAATTTTTCACTTTTTTTCACTTTTCACGCTTTAACTAAACTTTTATAAAGAATAATTCTTATTTAACCTCCATTTTTTCTAACTAGATTGTTTTTTGTACAAAAAATATCCTTGTCTATTTGTGATATTTATCACTTTATTAGAGTATTTGCTTGATTTATGTACTATGCCTTTAGACTATATAAAATGCACCTCTCACTTGTTTAGAGTTGATACTCTATTGTAATTATTGATGTTTTTCTTTTTTTACATAAAAGATAAGAATTGACCTAGATCAAGATTTAAGTAATTCTAGGGCAGAAATTGAACAAAAATAATAATAAGGCGGATTTTAAATGATTAAAAAATCGCCAGTAGAAAATAACAACAAAAACAAATAATAAAAACTAATGCATAAGTTAATTTTAGCTGTGATAACGGTTTTTAAACTTAGAAAGGGTGGAGGAGATGTCGAGTGAAGAGACGTAACCTAAGTTGGCTATCATTAGGGCTTTTAGTACCTAGTGTGGCTTGGGCAGATAAGCAGTTAAATCTTACCAAAGGTGTTACTGATATAAGTACCGAAGTATATGATCTTCATATGTTTGCGCTTTATATTTGTACTGCAATTGGTGTCGTGGTGTTTGGCGCGATGTTTTGGTCGATGATGTTTCATCGTAAATCAAAAGGTGTTAAACCAGCAACATTCCATGAAAGTACGAAAGTAGAAATCCTTTGGACCGTAATTCCTATCTTGATTTTGATCGGTATGGCAATTCCAGCGACTAAAACACTTGTCAGCATGGAAAATAATGACGATTCAGATATCACTATTCAAATCACGGGTTCTCAATGGAAATGGCATTATAAATACTTTGATCAAGACATTGAGTTTTATTCTGTACTTTCAACTCCTCGCGGACAATATGAAAATCAAAATGGTCCAGGCGAAACTAAAGGTGAAAATTATCTTTTAGAAGTTGATAGACACTTAGTTATTCCCGTCAATAAAAAAATTCGTTTCTTAATTACTTCAGATGATGTTATTCATGCTTGGTGGGTACCAGATTTTGCGGTTAAACAAGATGCTAACCCAGGGTTTATCAATGAAGCTTGGGCAAATGTACCTACTCCTGGAATTTATCGCGGCCAATGTGCAGAGCTATGTGGTAAAGACCATGGCTTTATGCCAATAGTTGTTGAAGTTAAATCTGAAGCAGATTATGCCCTTTGGATTGAAGAACAAAATGCATTGATTGCTAATGCTGCCGCCGCAGAAGCCGCTTCTTTAAATGCTTCACTTTCTAAAGAAGAACTGATGGAGCTAGGTGAAACAACTTACACAGCTTATTGTGCCGCTTGTCACCAAGCTTCAGGGCTTGGTTTACCACCTGCATTTCCTGCTCTTAAAGGTAGCCCTATTGCTACAACTGGTAGTGTGGCTGACCATATCGATATCGTCTTCAACGGTAAAGCTGGTACAGGCATGCAAGGTTACGGTAAGCAACTTAGCATGAAGGAAATAGCTGCTGTTGTTACATACGAACGTAATGCTTGGGGTAATGATACGGGTGATACAGTTCAAGCGTCTGATGTAAAAGCTGCTTCAAGTGGCTCAGCTGCTAACGCTGCAGAGAAAGCGGTTGATTCAGTTGCCGAGGTTGTTAAGGAAGTAGTTGCAGCTCCTGCTGAAGATCTTACTAAACAATATACGCTTGATGAACTTATGGCTAAAGGTGAAAAAGTTTATAACACTGCCTGTGTTGCTTGTCATCAAGCTACAGGTGCAGGATTACCGCCAGCATTTCCTTCATTAATTGGTAGCCCAATTACTACAGGTGATGTTAATGCTCACATTGATATGGTCGTAAATGGCAGTAAGAAAAATCCATCTATGGCGGCCTTTGGCGGTCAATTATCCAAAACCGATATTGCTGCTGTTATTACTTATGAGCGTAATGCTTGGGGTAATAAAACTGGTGATGTTGTTCAACCCGCAGATATTGCTGCAAGTGCTAAGTAGGGAGGCAGAATAATGACTACAGAAGCTATTCACGACTCGCATGAGCACGATGATCATCATGATCACAAAATGACGGGTATAAAACGTTGGTTATATACAACTAACCATAAAGATATTGGTACCATGTACCTTTGGTTTGCATTTATTATGTTATTAGTTGGTGGTGCACTAGCTATGGGCATCCGTGCTGAATTATTTCAGCCGGGCCTACAGTTTATGGAACCAGACTTTTTTAACCAATTAACGACAGTTCATGGCCTAATTATGGTATTTGGCGCGATAATGCCTGCCTTTACCGGTTTTGCTAACTGGATGATTCCTATGATGATCGGGGCTCCTGATATGGCGCTTCCAAGAATGAACAACTGGAGTTTTTGGATTTTGCCATTTGCATTTTCAATTCTTCTAGCTTCATTTTTCATGGAATCAGGTGCACCTAACTTTGGTTGGACTTTCTACGCACCACTTTCTACAACTTACTCAAACGGTAGTACGGCATTTTTTGTTTTTGCTGTTCATATCATGGGTATTTCGTCAATCATGGGTGCAATTAACGTTATTGTTACTATCATGAATATGCGTGCGCCAGGCATGACCTACATGAAAATGCCATTGTTTGTATGGACATTCTTCATAACGGCTTACTTATTAATTGCTGTAATGCCTGTTTTAGCCGGTGTGGTAACCATGCTGTTAACCGATACTTACTTTGGTACCAGCTTCTTTGATGCAGCAGGTGGTGGTGACCCGGTGATGTTCCAGCATATTTTCTGGTTCTTTGGTCATCCTGAAGTTTACATTATGATTTTGCCAGCGTTTGGTATCGTTTCAACGATTATTCCAGCGTTTGCACGTAAACGTTTGTTTGGTTATAGCTCAATGGTTTACGCTACCGCGTCAATTGCATTCCTATCGTTTATTGTATGGGCTCACCATATGTTTACCACAGGTATGCCTGTCGCTGGCGAATTTTTTTTTATGTATGCAACTATGCTGATATCGGTGCCAACTGGGGT
>JAQWHO010000211.1 GCA_029249355.1 Thalassotalea sp. | reverse complement strand
GTTGGCGCCGGTGGTAAAACGGAATAATCACGACGATTGCCTGTACGAGAAAAATTATCCGGGTTATCACCAATAAAAGGTCTAGCGATCACACGACCAATATTATAGTCGGCTAATAATTCACGCACGGTTTCACAATATTTGTAAAGGTTCTCTAAGCCAAAATGATCTTCGTGCGCAGCAACCTGAAAAACGCTATCAGCAGAGGTATAACAAATAGGTAAACCCGTTTTAATATGTTCAGTCCCTAACTTTGCGATAATGTCTGTGCCTGAAGCATGACAATCCCCCAATATCCCTGTAAAGCCAGTTGCTTCATTAATAGTTTCAATGAGTTTATTTGGAAAGCTAGGTACTGTTTTATCAAAATATCCCCAATCAAAAAGGACTGGCACCCCTGTCATTTCCCAATGTCCACTGGGAGTGTCTTTACCACTACTTATTTCCGCGGCATAACCAAACGCCCCTTTAGTCAAAGAATATTCTTCAACAGGAAACGCTACTTTACCTGCAGCTAAACACGCATCAACTAATCCCATGGAAGCTAAATGAGGAAGCGCAATTATGTTTTCAGTTTGATCAAAATAGTATTGTGCAAGATGGGCAAAAGTATTAGCCGATACATCACCAAATTTATCAGCATCAGGAGCATGTCCAATTCCAAAGCTATCGATTACTAAAATTATTGCTCTAGCCACTTTTTACTCCAAATATTAATTTTATTGAATTTACTTCATGACCAACTAGTCAAGTTATGATAATTTAACACTTATCAATAAATAGTTATAGCTTAGCAAAACATTTACTGCAGATTTGCTTCGTTAATATTGAGTATGGGTTGGCAATTAAATTATACTTGCAAGGTTTCACGGTAATTTTCGCGATAATCAAAGCTTAAATGTAATATATTTCATCACTGTTCAATTAATTTTTAGTTCTTTTTAAGGCAACTTGCATTGCAAACAATAAAACCCACAATTATTGCTATCACCGGCGCTTCAGCTTCAGGAAAAACCCTTTTTGCCCAAACAATCTATGATGAATTATTAGGTGAGTTTGGCGAAAACAGTATTTCTATCATTAAAGAAGACGCCTATTATCGAGCACAAGATCATTTGCCAATGATTGAACGAGAACAAACCAATTACGATCACCCTGATGCTTTTGAGCATGAGTTATTATCAGAACATTTATCTCAATTACTGAATAATGAGTCGATTGAAACACCGATTTATTGTTACCAAACACATACTCGTACTAGCCAAACAACAACGTTAAAACCAACGTCTATCATTTTAGTTGAAGGTATTTTGCTTTTTTCCAATCATCAATTAAGAGATTGTTTTGATATAAAAGTGTATATGGATACACCTTTAGATATTTGTTTAATTAGAAGAATTCAACGTGATACCGTTGAGCGAGGGAGAAGCGTCGAATCAATTACCAATCAATATATTAATACCGTTCGACCTATGTATTATCAACATATTGAACCAGAAAAATCATGGGCTGATCTTGTGATCACCCGTGGCGGTAAAAATAGAATGGCCATTGAAGTCTTAAAAGCAAAAATTCGCCAACTAATAAATTTACATCAAAAATAACCCTATTCCACTAACCACAATAATAAAATAATAAAAGAGGTTTTTATGAATTTAGCGGCATTGCATGGAGTAGTAGGCATCATCGCGTTATTACTCGTCGCCTATTTCTTTTCCAAAAATCGCAAAGCAATCAACTTTAGAACAGTAGGATTTGCCTTCGTTTTACAATTAGTCTTAGGAGCATTTGTCCT
>JAQWHO010000210.1 GCA_029249355.1 Thalassotalea sp. | reverse complement strand
CCCATAAAACAGGAGACCCTTCTTTGTTTGTGAGTGACATAAATTTTGTTGTTTCCAAGTAAATTAACGCAATAAACCGATACCTTCTAATTTGAAGTAAATTGCGTAAACAAGCATTGATGTAGCTCAATGAATTATCAAACTATAAACTAACTATTTGCTATTCGAAACCCTACTTTAATCGTAGTTTGAAAATGGCCTACTGAGCCATCAACTATATGCGCTCGTGTTTCGATGATTAAGAACCTACCCATATTATTATCGTCTTATACTATTGAACTAATGTATTTTTAATTGCTTATTCATACTTTTAGTTGGAACGCCTACCATTTCAACTTTTTATAGATTTGATGATCTGACATTTTGTTTTCATTAAGGTTATTTTCTAACGCCATTTAATATAGGAAATTTTTTTAAAACCTAACTGATATCAATATAGACATTAACATTCACAGGCTTTATGCTGACGACAACTCAACTGGTACGAACAGCTTTCTGATTTATAATTGTTCAGTTGTACAAATTCAATATATAGGTGTTCTATGACATATGCAGCAATTAAAGGGTGGGGAAAATGTTTGCCTCCAGCCGTTTTATCCAATGATGATTTGGCCACATTTTTAGAAACCAATGATGAGTGGATCACGTCTCGAACAGGTATGAAAGAACGTCGTATTTCTCATGTTCAAGTAAGTGAACTTGCACATGTCGCCTGTGAAAGAGCATTAGCAGCAGCAGGGAAAAAAGCTGAAGATGTTGAATTAATTGTGTTTGGTAGTTGTACTTTTGATGAGTTATGCCCTAATGCGGCGTCTAATGTACAACGTTTATTAGGTGCAACTAACGCTGCTTGTATGGATGTGAATACGGCATGTACTAGCGGAATGTATAGTTTAACAACTGCTACAGCTATGATAAAAAGCGGAGTCGTAAAATCAGCATTAGTTATTGGTGCTGAAGTTATTTCGCCAATAATGGACTGGAACAATAGAGATGTCGCAGTGTTATTTGGTGATGGTTCTGCGGCACTATATTTAGAAGCAAGTGACGAAGAAGAGGGGGTTTTAGCCGAATCTTTGGGATGTTTTGGCGAGTCTAGAGGGATATTAGCAGTTGAAGGTTGGGGGATGAAATATGCAAATAATGCTCGAATATTGGGTGATTCAAACTGGGCCTTTTTAGGGCAAGATATCTTTAAAAAAGCGGTTGCTGGTATGGCTAACGGCTGTGAAAAAACATTAGAAAAATTAAAGTTTACGTCAAAAGATATTGATTTAATTGTTCCTCATCAAGCTAATTTGCGTATCATTGATTCGTTAGCAAAAAAACTTTCTCTCAATACAGAGGACGTTTTTATCAATATTCATCGTTATGGCAATATGTCAGCCGCAACCGCACTTGTTGCTTTTGTTGAAGCTATTGAAGAAGAACGTGTTACGCCCAATAGTCATATCCTTATTCCTGCCTTTGGCGGCGGGTTAACTTGGAGTGCACATGTCATTAAATTTGGTGAGAGAACGTCGTCGGTTAATCAATCTACAGTCGACTTACCACCATGTTCACAATCAGGACTCGAACTTGTACAAAACATTATAAAAGCTAAAAATAAAGTATAAGTTAAGCTTTTAACTATAAAAATTAGTAATGAGAAATATTTTAATTCTTTATTTTTCGAAAAGCAGGCATACAAGTCATAAAACGTGTATGCCTGCTTTTTCAATTATTGCTATATATTGAAAGCATATATGTTAATTTATTGCAGCAAGGGTGGGACTATCAGCTTGAAGTATCAATATTTTGTAACCTTGTGATTCGGTGTCGCCCCAAGTTGAGCTTCTTTTACTTTGATACGTTTTTTTGATATTAACTAACCTATTATCAACTTGTTTAAAAGTCGATTTATTCGTTTGAGAGAGTTCCATTGTAAAAAAGATATAAGCACTTCCACTTCCTGTGAATATAGTAGAAGTCTCCAATGGTATACCAGTATCATCAATTAAAACTTTGAACTCTCCCTCGAAATCATCAACATATTCATGTACTTCTTTATTTTCTATTATTGCTTCCAGGGGCAAAGTAAAGTTGAGTTGACGAACGCTATTGTCATTATGTAAGACGACTTCTTCATTTATAAAGGTCGCTTTTTTTAATGAACGTAATAAGTGTGGCGCTGCAGAAAGCATAGTATTCATTTCAGCAACACCGACACCGTTAACAGCATTTAAAGTTGGGGTTTCAGCTTCCTCATCTTTTTCTTTATTAGCAGCTTCTTGCTCTAAATTTGCAATAGTTTCACTGCTATATATAAGCTTTAAACCATGAAGGTTATCACTTAATTGCACTTGAATAAGACCCGTTTTGGTTTTTTGCTTTTTCCTCTTGCCTCGCTTTTCGGTATATGAAGACTCAACAACTGCTGAAAGTGGAGTGTTTCCATTGAGTTTTACTAAAGTCGATTGTAAGTCAGATAAACCATCAGCGGATAAATTAAAGCTCGATAGTAAAAATGCCGATGAAATAAATGCTAAAGAGGAAGAAGCTAGTTTCACAAATGATCCTTTTTGCTAGAATAAATGATGATGACTTTACCTTATTTTGTAAATTAATACCTTAAAGGTCAAATGATTATTCGTTAATAAATATGTCTGTATGTTCAGAGCAATGCATTGATAATAAGTTCATTTTATACTGTATTTTATAAAAATAGGATTTGACTCGTACCATTTCCTCTAATTTGACCTTTTTTCAGGTAACCTGTTATTGTTATAAATATTAGAGTGATAAAAATAAGAGGATAATGAATGTCTCAAGCAGTAACCAATTCAAAAAATGCGACTAAAGAAGATATCAGAGCCGCCTATATTTCTACTGAAGATCTTAAGTTGGCGGTATCTTTACTATATCAAGCTTATCATGATGATCCCGTTTTTCTTGAGATATTCAATAGCGAAAAAAGTGACTATGAGCAACGATTACGTTCATCTATAAGAGAAGAGCTTAATGCTTTTTGGCAAGCTGAACAGCCTATCATAGGACTATATTTAGGTGAAACCATGGTAGGAGTTGCGTGCTTAAATAGCAGGAAAAGCGGTGTTGCTGCTGATCGCTTCTGGCATTGGCGATTAAAAATGTTATTAGGTGCGGGTTATTTTAGTACCAAACAGATGATCGAAAAAGAAGAAAAAGTGCTTGATGCAGTACCAATGAGTGATTTTCATTTTCTATCATTTATAGCAGTGCATCCTTTACATCAGCACCATGGTTTTGGACATTATTTAATGGCCGCAGTTAACACCTTGCTTGATGAGTATTCAAGTAGCGAAGGCGTGGCGGTTTATGCAACGACAGAAAAATATCAAGAATTTTTTAAAGCAGTGGACTATGAATTTATAAAAAATGTTAATGTGGGTAATGTTTCAGGCTCTATAATGGTTCATTATCGTAAAAAAGATTAATCATCATATTTATTTGGAAAAGCTATTAGATAAGTAATAGCTTTTCTGACATTGACACATAACTTAGTCCTTTCCTAACAAACCATTATCTTCGTTAAATCTCAGTAATATTCACATAAGACTCTTTCTTAATAATATGTAAGACATATCTCACATTGTCGTAAGATATAGTGATAATTTCGTTAGTTAAATGTTAATGAGTTATTGTAAGTGATTGTATTTAAATGATTAAATTTTATCTTGTTAGTTCTTTTTTATTTTAGGTTTTATTTTTTGTTTTTTATATCTTTGGAAAATTTTTATAGCGCGTATTATTAATCATGTCAGGACGACATTGGTCATGGAGATCTTAAGCTTAGATTAGCTTATTAGGGATAATGTGTAGGAGACTTTAGGATAAAGTCATAGGTAGAAGCCTATAGGATTTTATACGGATGTTCGTGTTAAGGAAGATAGCGTTAGGATAACGCACAAGGATGAAAATTGTAACTTAGGATGAAGTTACTAAGATGGACTTTAAGGACCTCAAAGGATTTGTTAAGTAAGGAAAGACTAAGGATAGTCATTTAAGGATGAAAGCGGGATACTAAATTATGCAGGATGCATTAAGCTAGTTATAGAAGTGCGGCTCTTTGAGCCGCATTTTTTATATCCTAATTTTTTATATTCTAATTTTTGATCGCCTAACTTCTTATATTCTCAGAATAAGTTAAGGTTTAACTTCTTATTATTGGGCTAATATATCTGAATAAAAACTATGCTTACTTAATGCTGATTGACTGCCTTTAAGCGAAAATGAATAGCCACATAAAGTGAAATCACTTCTATTCGCAATACTCTTCAAGATATTAATAGTATCTAAAGGAGAAAATTCAGCAACGTATTCATTGCTATTTTCAACTAGAACTAATGTCGTACGATAACTGTCATTATTGTTAAATTGAATGCTTTGACAGTTTCTCTCACCTGTTGCTTGACGAATATTCCATAGATTACCTACGTTATTTATATCTGCTTGCCAATGAATAATTACTCCTTTAAAAGGGGTTGTCATTAATGAAAAATCATCGGGTAAAGTAATTTTATTTTTACGTTCCATTTTATCGTTTACAGTATTGCTGTTCTCTACCATGTTTTCTTGTTGGTTGATTGATGTTTCGTTTGAGTCAGATATTGACAAAATTAAGCTGGTAAACATTGCTACAGTGATAATGGCAAGTAAGCCAAGGATGGTATATTTACTGTTTTGATTATTTAATAGTTTACTTCTAATAAGCTCACCGAGATCTTGAGAGGGGTTATTATCATGAGTTGATTCGTTGTAATAAGTCTCCTCCTGATATTGAGTTGAGGACGATATAGGGTTATTAAAACTATTGACGTTATCTACATTCACCGTTAGGTGTTGATTCATTAGCGTTGGTTCAATTCTATGAGATCTAATGGGGGAGTTTTTCTTCGAAGCTAAATTAATAGGGCCATAATAACCATATACATAGCGATTACTATTGCTTCCAGGGTAAGTTAATAAAATGCTGGATAATGCTGCTGATAGTAAAGTAAGCCAATAAAGTGCTTGATGGTTGAAACTAATAATAATTAGTCCTATCAATGCAAATGAAACGGAAGGCGTATATAACCAATTTTTAGTGAGTTTCCCGTCTGATAATCTTCGTTTGGTTGTACATGTTATTACGATCGTTGAAAGTAATAAAATAATAAAGCTAATAAAGAATGAAGCATGAAAAATAGCGCTGAAAATAATAAAGAATACATGACTTAACGCCACGATAAGGGAAAAACGATAACGGTTATCTGCGCCAGACCAGCAAAATAATGATTGTAAAAAAAGCACGAACTCTCCAGAAAAAGGACAATAATATATTTATTAATCAAAAACTCATTTTTTTGTCATTAAGATTTTAATGAAGCTTTTAACTAAAAGGCATTTAGTTTAATTTAACAGTAGGGTAATCGTTTTATAAATGAAAGTCAGGAATTATATTGATAAAGTAAGGTTGTTTTTCGAAATAGTCATTTGGTGTTTTTTATTGTAAGACATTGTCTCTAGTTTTGTCAGATAATTGAAGATCTTTTGTACGCTATATTTTATGTTTTGCTGTTAAGTTACTAAAAGTTAATGAATAAAGTAAGTAACGATTTTATTAACTTACAATTAGGGGGAACATATTTGTTTTTAACTTGCTATAAAAGTTGTGGTGAATTGCTAAACTTCATTATGTCAGGAAGACAATGGTTATGGAAACCATGACAAAGGTGAACAAGGAAAGAATTTATCTTTGTATAGCTCGGAAATAGTAATCAACGGAGTTGATTAGATAAAGGAAAAATAAACAAAGGATGTTAATAACAGACAATGATGAACAGGATGTTTGCTAAGGATTAAGATACATTGCTTTAAGTGAATACGTATCGTTTAACAGGATGTTGAATAAAGGAAATACCCATTGTTTGAACTAAGGAACAGTTTATTAAAGTAAACGGAGTTAATATCAGGAAGACTCTGAGCGAATAAAAGGAACAGGAAGTACCTAACCAAAAAGAAAAAGCGACTATTGTCGCTTTTTCTTTTTGTGTTGTTTGACCCATCCTAAATAATTGCCCCGTCATGAATAAGGTTGAGACTTGTTTAACTATCTTTGAATTTTACATTCTTTGTTTGTACTGATTAGATGCGATAGGCAGGAATATCAATATCATCAAGTTTATAATTTTTTAAAGAAACTCTTCCGGTATACATTGATTCACCATCACCACTAAATTCAAACTCAAAAATGCTGACCCAATGTATTCCTAAACGCTTATTAAAACGTAACCTGCTTGATATTCGTGCGATGCTTAAATATTGCAACTTTTCTTTCTGGCAATACTTATTGATATGTAACCGAGCAAATTCAGCGACTTTTCTGAGGTAGATGAAATACCAAAAAAGCAAGCAAACAGCTAATAAAATATAAATGTTTTCCATTGATTTTAACTCTGTGAATTAAATAGTTGGCCGATAGCGATTGATAATTTTTCACTACGTTCTGTATTTCTCATGCATTGGAACAATAACGGACGAATAGTAGGTATAGCAACTATATCTTTAAAAATAGCGTTAAATAATTCAGTATTATTTTTGTGAACCAAAAGCTCTAAAAATAGCATGATACGCTGTTCATTCTTTAACACTGACCAACACCTTCCTGAGATACAAATTAATAAATCAGTATCTACCTGTGATGAATTTAACAGTTTTTCAAAGTATTCGTCGACTAAAGGGTGCTCGGTTGTTGAAGCTAAGCTTCTCAAAAGCATTTGTTGTTTATCTGGACTTTCTTTACATGAACTAGTTAATAATTTAAGTAGCGCGTTGATTATTTTTAGCGGTAATGTTTTATTTTCTAATGCGCCACATAACGGGCTAAGTACTTCAAACGGCAAATAAGGTATTGCATTGGCCAATAGTTCCTCATGTTGATTTATTCTAGCTACAAAGTCTGTGATACCTTGCACACCAATTGTTTGCCATTGTTGCCAGTTTTTTGCAGTTAAATAGTGACTGAAATTGGCATAGTGTTGGCTAGTCGGTGTTTTCAAATCAAATGAAATCAAACTATTTAACATGGCCAATTTATATTGTGAAGGGGTATAAATGTAAGGATTACTTTTTAAAAGCTCTTCTTGTTTTTCCGTTGGATCTACTGATAAATCTGCCCCTAATGCTTCGGCAATAATGGCGACAAAGTGGTTTCTTGCCCCTTGGTTTAGCAAACCTCTTTCATCTAAAGGTAATTTTACAAACCATAAAAATGGCTGCGGTGATTGCTTCTGCCAAAAAGCAATGGCCAGATGAGCATTGCCTTGAAAAGGGGTAGGGTAAGGTAGTTGATTTAACTCTATTTTATTAAACATTTCTTTTGATAATTTATCAATTTTTCTCCCAAGATCATAAAGTCGAAATTGGCAGTTTGATAATGTCAGTAGTTCTGAAATAGAAGAGATTGTCGTCATAATTAAATTAACTATCGAATAATGGCGGCATTATAGAGATAATAGAAATTAAACACCATTATCGTTAGAAAAAAATTGTCGGCTATTATTACTGAGAAACCAGAATTAACCATTCTTTATCAGGATGAATTTCTTGTCGCGATAGATAAACCACCTGGGCTATTCGTACATCGCAGTTTTATGGATAAAGACGAGATATATTTTGCCTTACAATTAGTTCGTGACATGGTTGGACAATATGTTTATCCCTTACATCGTCTAGATAGGCCAACTTCAGGTGTTTTACTCTTTGCTTTAACTGAAGATGTTGCCAGATTAATGGGACAAGCCTTTACAGATAAAACGATTCAAAAAACCTATTACGCACTAACAAGAGGCCATTTATTAAACGATGGCGTTGTTGATTATCCGCTAAAAGAAAAGCTGGATAAATTAGGGGATAAAAACGTTAGTCAAAATAAAGAGGCGCAAAGTGCAGTTACTCAATATCAATCAATTACGAATGCTACGCTGCCTATTAGATTAGGACGTTATGATAGTGTTAGATATAGTTTGATAAAGTTATTGCCTGAAACAGGCCGAAGACATCAAATTCGTCGACATTTAGCGCATTTACGCCACCCAATTATTGGTGATATCAATTATGGAGATAACAAGCAAAATCCATTTTTTATCCAACAATTTGGTTTTAAAAGACTCATGCTTATTGCGAAGTCTTTATCGTTTAAACATCCAATTCATCAAAGTGCTATTACGATATCTTGTCAGTTTGATCAACAATGGCAGAGCGTTTTTGAGCGACTTTCATGGTCAGAAAAAGACATTCAATAGTGGTTTTAAAGCAGATAAATTATGGTTTTTGTATTTTACCTTGAGTAACCTTAATACGGGCCACTCATTCTAATTGAATTGGCATCTTTTGCGATTAAATTTCTATAAAATGAGGTTGAACGTTGGTTCGTAGATTTCTCCGACTTTTCGCCCTTTATCATCACCGCATTTACAAAAATAGGAGATAATTGTTGTTGATACTCATCTTGAACTCTAGCAAAAGCTAACATCAATTTTTGATCTTCTGTAACAGGCCTATTTAATAATGACATCATTAAATAGTGATCAGACATTAGAGGTTTTTTCTCAATCTCTTGATATTGTACTGTTCTGGTACTGCTACAACCTATAGAAGTAAACAGTAAAATAAATAGCATTACGATAGTTAGTTGTTTCATATAGCACACGATTATTTGTTCAAGACATATGTGATATCGCAAACGTTATGCCATAAATAATTTTCAAGAATGTTTATCGTGTATAAATGGGGTAAGTGGTTAAAAAATAGATTAAATTAATTGGAGGTTTTTTCTATCATTCTATTAAAAAAACAATAAATTTTAATAAAAAATCAATATTACTTTTAAACTGTCAAAAAAATAACGCTAGTGATTTACTAGCGTTATTTTCAAATTTATTATGGCTTATTTATTCGTCAGATACTGAACGAAGTAATGCATTTATTCCTACTTTAGCCCGTGTTTTAGCATCTACTTTTTTAACGATAATTGCAGCATATAAACTATATGTACCACATTTAGATGGGAGGTTGCCAGGAACAACTACTGAACCTGCAGGTACTCGACCGTAGTGAACTTCACCCGTTTCACGATCAAAAATACGCGTGCTTTGACCAATATACACACCCATAGAAATTACAGCGCCTTCTTCTACGACAACACCTTCAACAATTTCTGAGCGAGCACCAATAAAACAGTTGTCTTCAATAATTGTAGGGCCAGCTTGTAAAGGCTCTAAAACACCACCAATGCCAACACCACCAGATAAATGTACGTTTTTACCTATTTGAGCACAAGAGCCTACTGTTGCCCAACCGTCAACCATGCAGCCTTCATCTACAAATGCGCCAATATTGACAAAGCTTGGCATAACAACAACGTTTTTACCGATGAAGCTACCCGTTCTTACTGAAGCACCAGGAACTACTCTAACGCCGTCTGCTTCAAACATTTCTTGCGTATAATCACTATATTTCATCGGAACTTTATCAAAAAATGTGCTTTCTGCGCCGTCAATAACTTCGTTATCCCAGATACGAAAGGATAATAATACTGCCTTTTTTAGCCATTGATGCACTACCCATTCACCGGCAATCTTTTCTGCAACACGTGCTGAACCATCATTTAATGCTGCTAATGCATCAAGTACTGCATTTTTTACTTCAGTGCTTACCGTTGAAGGGGTTATATTCATGCGATCATCAAACGCTTGCTCAATGATATTTTGTAATTCAGACATAGTTTTTCCTAAATAGCTTTAAAAATAAAAGGTTACAAAGCTGTGTCATCACACAACTTGGTTGATAGTATTTGTTGTTCTTCGAGTGTTAATGCTTTTTCTTCAAGCGTTGAAACTATAAACATATCTTCAACTTTTTCACCGAAAGTTGTGATTTTAGCTGAATGAATATGTAATTTACATTCTTGGAATACATGAGCAAATTGCGCTAAAAGCCCCGGTCTATCTAGCGATGTAATTTCTAACAACGAAGTTTTTTTCGATTTTGTTTCAATAAAACTCACTTGTGTGGGTACATGAAATTGTTTTAATCGATTCGGTATTGGTTTGAAGGTAATTTCAGGAGCATTATTTTTCAAAACATTAGTTAATGATTCGGCCAATTCTAAAGCACGATATTGGTCATCAATAGCATTGCCTTGCTGATCTAAAATGACAAAGGTATTGGCGGTATAACCGGTTTTACTACTAATAATTTTAGCATCATGAATTGAGAAACATTTTGAACCTAATAAAGAGACGATGTTAACAAAAATATTCGACTTATCTTTAGTATAAACAAAAACCTCAGTACCACCTCGGTAAGGATTAGGGCTTATTAATACTAATGGCTCATCTTTATCATGCTTTAATATATGCTGGGTGTGCCACACAATTTGTTCAGGAGCATAGCGTAAAAAATAATCAGCTTTAAACTCAGACCACAACGTTTTTATATCACTTTGCGCAATATTTATTTCTGTTAATAAATTAATTGCTTGTTGTTGGTTTTCTCGTATTTTTGAACGTAAATCTACCGGTTTTTCTAATCCACGTCGAAAAGCTCTTTTTGTATTGTTATATAAGTCTACTAATAAATTCTCTTTCCAACTATTCCATAAACTTTCATTAGTGGCTCGCATATCAGCCACAGTTAAGCAATATAAATAGTCTAAATGGGCTTCATCTCGAACAATATTAGCAAATTTTGCGATCACATCAGGGTCTGATATATCTCTTCGCTGTGCAGTAACAGACATTAATAAATGATGTTTCACCAACCAAGAAATCATTCTGCCATCATGGTTATTTAACTTATGTTCTTTACTGAATTCAAGCGCATCTATTGCCCCTAAATCTGCATGGTTGCCACCTCTACCTTTAGCGATATCATGAAAAATACCTGCTAAAAATAATACTTCTGGTTTTCTGATCCTCTGAACAATTTTACTGCATAAAGGAAATTCATCATTATGCTTTTTTTGATTAAATCGATAGAGGTTTTTAATTAAACGATAGCTGTGTTCATCAACAGAATAAGCATGGAATAAATCAAATTGCATTTGTCCTGCAATATTTTGCCAAGCAGGTAAGTAAGCTCCTAAAATTGAATGGCGATGCATGAGTGTAAAGGCTAAACCTAAACCTCGAGGGTGTTTTATTATCTCTAAAAATAATTCACGACATCGTTCATAGTCCATCATGCCCGAGACTAAACGTCGTCGAGCGTTTCTCATTAAACGTAAAGTATTAGGGTGAAGGTCAGTAATTTCTTCATGTTTCGCAATCAACAAAAACATTTCCATTATTTTGGTTGAGCGCATAAAGGTTCGTTGATTTGTAACTTTTATTTGACCGTCTAAAACAATAAAATCATCATTTAATATGATGGCTTCATCGTGAATTTTATTTTGAATAATGGCATATTCAAAATACTGTAATAGCATTTTATTGAGTTCGGCAACGCGTCCTATAATTCGGAAAAAACGTTTCATCATTCGTTCAACTGCTATTTTACCTTCAGCGCCAAAACCCATAAGGTCAGCTACATCGGCTTGATAATCGAATAATAGGCGGTTTTCACTTCTGCCCGCTATAAAGTGCAGGGCACCGCGCATTCGCCACAGGTAATCTTGACACTCTAATAACTCAAAATATTCATTTTGCGTTAAATATTCATGTTGAACTAATTCTTCCAGCGAATCGGCCTGAAAGTGACGTTTTGCAACCCAGCCGATGGTTTGAATATCTCTTAAACCGCCGGGATTTGCTTTTAAATTTGGCTCTAAGGTGTATGCCGCGCCGTTATATTGTTTATGACGCTCTATTTGTTCCTCGCGTTTTGCGACAAAGAACTTTTTTGAAGTCCAAAATACATCTTCATTTAATAACGGTTGTAAGTGCTGAGTTAATGCTTCATTACCACAGACTTGACGCATTTCCATTAAGTTTGTCGCAATGGTCACATCATTTATTGCTTGTTTAAGACATTCTTTAATGCTTCGAACACTATGGCCTATATCAAGTTTTACATCCCAAAGTTGCGTAATAAAAGCAGAAATTTTATCTTCAAGATCCACTTCTAATTCTTCTTGGGTCAGCAGTAAAATATCTACATCTGAGAATGGGTGAAGTTCACCTCGCCCGTAGCCTCCTACGGCAATAAGACTTATTTGATATTCATCTAGGTTATGTTGACACCATAACTTTGTTAATATTTGATCGACAAATTGCACTCTTGCATTAAGAATATTAGTAATGTCATCTATAATGAACTGGTCTTTTTGCCATTGATGAAACGCATCGTTCAATCGACAAATTTCTTTAGACGATATTTGAGGAGAACTAATGGAGAGTGATTCTATAAACTCTGCAGGTACTAAAGGTTGAGTAAGCAATGTCAGGTATTCTCTTCGATAAACAAATAAAAAGCCTGAAAATAGCAGGCTCATTATGGTTAATTAATTATGTAACACTCGAGTAATAGTATCGTCTTTGCGTAACGTTAATATTTCACAACCTGTTTTTGTGACAACGATAGTATGTTCCCATTGGGCAGATTTTTTGCCATCAATAGTGTAAACCGTCCAATTGTCTTCTTTATCAAGTATTGTGTTTGCTCTACCTAAGTTAATCATAGGTTCTATGGTAAAACACATGCCCTCTGCCATTTTCGTTTTGTCATTATTTTTATAATGGACTATTTGAGGTTCTTCGTGAAACTCTGTGCCAATGCCGTGGCCACAATATTCTTTAACAATAGAGTAACGACCTGACTTTTTGATGAATTTTTGAATTGCAGCGCCAATTTCACCAAAAGTATTACCGGGTTTAACTTTTTTCAAACCAACATATAAAGCTTCTTGAGTAATACGACATAAGCGGCTGTCTTCAGCTGAAACGTCTCCAATAAAAAACATTTTACTGGTGTCGCCATGAAAGCCATCTTTAATTACAGTTATATCGATATTAACGATATCGCCATCAACAAGTGGTGTATCATTTGGAATACCGTGACAAACAATATGGTTCACAGAAGTACAAATTGATTTCGGGAAGCCGTGATAGTTCAATGGCGCAGATATGGCACCCTGTACTTTTTCGGTGTATTCAGCACAAAGGGTATTTAACTCGTCAGTAGTCACTCCTTCTTTTACATGAGGTGCGATCATTTCTAATACATCAGCCGCTAACTTGCCGGCTACGCGCATTTTTTCGATTTCTTCCTGACTTTTTATAACGATGGTCATTTATACCTCAAAAGGGATCGTTTTTACTTCATAATTAATGTAGGCTAATTTTACATGCTTTTAGTCGATATACACAATGGCGTTCATCTTGGTTTTAGCCATTAAGATGAATTTTTATGCTAAATGACTAAGTTAATACTAACATCTTGTATTTTGGGATCAAATAAAACGATATGGATGATAAAATTTTTGACTCAATAATTGAGATGACAACAAAACGTGATTCAGATGAGTTTGGTATCAGTATTATTGCATCGATAGCCGAATTAATTCCAGACTGTATCGTTGGTTTATTTTGCAGTATTGAATATCCTAAAGCTTACTATAAAGAAATGAGAACCTTGTCTGTTCACTACAATAGTGCAGGGGAGAAGCAATATCTCTGGAACGTAGAGCTGCCTGAAAAAACAAAAAAATATATTAGTCAAAACTTCGAGCAATTAAGTCAGCTATCAGCGTATAGAACTGACGAAGATTTTTATCATACTTTTTTTCCTATTATTATTGATAATAAAGTTGAATTTGGCATTAACATTTCTACGAAAGCGCCTATTACGCCTCAATTAAATTCGTTATTAGCCATTATAAAAGTTTGCCAAAATTTTTACGCAATATTAGCCAGTAGTGAAAAAGACAGTTTAACCGGGTTATATAACAGAAAAACGTATGATCAAAAGCTAAGTACACTCTTAAGAAAACAGCATAATAACCAATTAAATAATTTAACTTGGGGAGTAGATAACCACTCGGCAAATGAACTGCGAAATACGATAGTTCAATCGCATACTTGGTTAGCCATTGTTGATATCGACTTTTTTAAAAAAGTGAATGATAAATTTGGTCATCTTTATGGCGATGAAGTGTTATTACTGTTATCGCAATTAATGCAAAAATCTTTTCGACAAAACGATTTATTGTTTCGTTTTGGCGGCGAAGAGTTTGTAATTGTTTTTGAACCTATCCCAGAAGAAAAAGCACATTTTGTTTTAGACAAATTTCGACAATTAATTGAAAGCTATAATTTTCCTATTGTTGGACACGTTACTGTGAGTATTGGCTACGCTAAAGTGACAGAAACAGATCACCCTAAATCAGTCTTTGATAATGCAGATAAAGCGCTTTATTTTTCTAAGAAAAATGGTCGAAATTGTTTACATAATTATGAAAAACTAGTGAGAGATACATTGATAAAAAATAACGCTGATTAGTCTTTATTTAACAATTTTAATTTTGTAATTAACTAGCACCAGTAGAACAATAAACTTTCGACTTACTGGTGCTGATTGGTGCTCACTTTTACTTTTTAGCTTTCGTTTTGTATTTCCAGTGCAATACGTTGCACATTATCTAATACACGTAATAAGTTACCGCCCCAAAGCTTGGCAATTTCTTGTTCGCTATAACCCCTTTTTACTAATTCAAGTGTTACATTGAAAGTTTCTGATGCATCATTCCAGCCGTTAACACCGCCACCGCCGTCGAAGTCAGAACTAATACCTACATGGTCAATACCAATAAGTTTTACCATGTAATCAATGTGATCAACAAAGTCACTGACATTAACTTGTTCAATCGTTTTACTAATAATATCGATTTGTTCTTGGCCTAATTGACTTACTTCTTCGTAAAAGTCCCAGTAATTATCTAATTGATCAGCCGATAATGCATTACGTTCAGCTCTGGTTAGGATTTTTTTATCTTGTTTAGCGGCAATTTTTTGTAGAATTTCAGTTTTAGCTTCAGCAAAGTTTTTTGATTTTTTACCATTTAAATAAGAACGAAAAGCAACCGTTTGTACAACGCCACCATTTTCTTTCAAAAGTAGCAGCTCTTCATCATCAAGGTTTCTACTGTGGTCAAACATCGCTCTACTTGCTGAATGAGATGCGATGACAGGGGCTTTAGATAACTTCATCATTTCGATATTTGCGGCTTTTGATGGATGAGAAATATCAATCATAATTCCCCATTTATTCATTTCTACTAATACTTCTCGACCTAGTTTACTTAAACCATTATGCAGCCACTCTTTTTTCGCGTCACCCGTATTTGAATCACTTAATTGGCTATGGCCATTATGAGCTAATGACATGTAGCGGGCGCCTAGTTCATAGAATTTTTTCACATTATTGATATCTGTACCAATCGGGTAACCATTTTCAACGCCGATCATCGCCACTTTTTTACCACTTTTTAATATTCGACGAACATCATCAGACGTTAGAGCTAACTCAATTTTATCGGGTGCTATTTCTTTAGTAAGGCGATGAATTGAATTAAATTTTTCCATTGCTTTTTTATGAGCCGCAGCATAACCCGCTTCAGTTAATTCTCCTTGCCCGGTGTACACAATTAACCAAGAAACGTCTAAACCGCCTTCTTGCATTTTAGGTAAGTTAACTTGGCTCTTTAAACGCATTGTATAATTTTTATCGTCAACAAAGTTTGCATTGCTAAAGTCGTTATGAGTATCGAGAACTATCACGTTGTCATGAATCATTTGTGCTCGTTCTTCTAACGTTAAAGTAGGAGAAGAGGCGATACATCCTGTTAATAATAGGGTTGTTATTGAAAATACAGAGGATTTTAGTGTCATGTTATGTTCTTTATATTCTTATAGACTGAATTATCTAGCATAAATTGTTTTTAGTATAAATAAAGCGAATTGCGATGAAATACCATATATGAGTTTAGTGAGCCTTGTTTTTAGCGGTTATTATCATGTCGAAATAAATTCGATATCAATGGATTTGGGCTTAGATCCTATCTCTGCTAAAATGTTCAACATTATGGTTATATGATTACTAGTGAAAAAGATGAATAGAAAAAAGAAAATTAATAACGCGTTAAAAAGTAAACTCAAAAAAGCCAATGCTAAATTACAGAAAAGCAATAAACCTCGTTATATTTCTAAAGCTGAGCGAGCTGCTATGGAATTAGCTGAAAATTCAGAAATCGAGTAAGTTTTTCTTGTTAGTTCTAGTCGAGCAACTAGTGAAAATGACTAAAAATTTAACGATTAAACTACTTATTAATATATTCACTATTACCCTAACTTGGAATTTATTTAACTAATTGATTATAAAAGGTTAAATTATTGGTTTATATATTGCTTAATATAGACATTAAGTAAGTTAGCTGGCCAATAAAAAGGATATAAATATGCCTGTTGTGATAGAAGATAGACCTATAGAAACGGTTCGTGAAGAAGTGATTGATCAACTTATTATGAATTATAGTCATGGTAAGCTTTCTTATGATGCATTTGAACGTCGATTAGATACTGCAATGGCAAGTCAAGATCATAAAGAAATAGCTAGTCTAGCTGAAGACTTAGACTTAAATGTAGATAAAGATTATCAAGAAAATAAGCAACGAGACTTCTACGCTAATGTAGCTCCTAGTGATAACGAGAATGTAGAGTACCTTGTTAATATATTTGGTGGCAGTGATCGTAGTGGGGCATGGACAGTTCCAAAAGAGTTACGCTCAGTTAGCATCTTCGGTGGAAGTAATATTGATTTTAGTGAGTCTAGGTTCTCTCAAAAAATTACTACCATCAAAGTTTTTTGCTTATTTGGTGGCGATAATATCTATGTTCCTGAATATGTGAATGTTGTTTCTAAAGCTTTTTGTATATTCGGAGGTGTGACTAATAAAGCTCCATCGATTGCTGATCGAAATGCACCAACAATAATTATTGAAGGTTTCTGTATGTTTGGCGGCTTAGATATTAAGTTAAAACGTACAATAAAAGAAAAATTTGTCGCTTTTGCTGACAGTATGAAAAACATGTTTAATTAAAAATACTTATGCCTAATCTTAGTTTTCTCTATTTAGTTAGTTTCTAAGATTAGGCAATCAATTAAAATGTTCTTAACGTTAAAACATTTTTCGTTGTTGTAATCGAGCTAATAAAACGATAGCAAACGTTATAGTATAAAGACAATAAACCACTATCATCCATTGTGGCATGCTATATCCTAAGAATTGCCAATCTATGTTGCCACAATCACCTGTCGCTGCAAAAAGTGCAGGGATCCATTCATGAAACGGCGCCCAACTTGGAAAGTTTGGAACGAATTCACAACTAAACAAAAAAGAAAATTTCGAGCTTTGCATTTCTACATGCTCTAACGCGATAAGCAATCCCCAAATAGCCCCTGTTCCCCATAATGCATACGATGCAATACGGCCAAATACATATTGATAAGTGAAACTACCTAGCAAGCCTGCAAAAAATATTGCCCAAATGGCGACGCGTTGATATATGCACATAATGCAAGGTTTTAACTCTAAGAAGTATTGAAAGAATAATGCTGAAAGCTCAAATCCTAAAGCTGTAATCGCTAATAGTTGCCATGCTTTTTTATTCGAAGATAGGTTACTTAAAAATTGCACTGAATGTCCTAAATTGTATTTATTATTAGAATGGTAAGAGTATAAAGCGAGTGAAAAAATTTCACTAACTCTTTCGTTATAAATCGTTTTTCAATTGTAAATAATGATGAATTATTCTAGGGGCTGTTGCTCTTTCACGGTTAAATTTTGTTCGAGATAAAATCGTTTTAATCGCCGCGAGTAGTGTGTAGCCTAGTCATTCTAAGCAAATACTACTCAACAAAGAGTAAAACGATTTTAGCCGAATCCTTCGGACAGCGTTTGTTGGTCATTTTTACGGCGTTATCACCTTTTTATGTGGAACAACTACATTACAAAAGTTCTGCCTTGTATAAATACCCAACACACTGCTGCAAAAATAATCTCGAAAGATCAACAGACCCTATTGAATGAGCTTAAATTATAAAATTTTCTTTGGAGATAAAAAAAACGCCTTAAATAATTATTTAAGGCGTTTAAAATGCTAATTACTATAAAACTAATTAGTGGCCGTTTTTCGCTGGCGAGATTTCGTCCGCACTATGGTGATTGATAAGACCAGATTCATAAAACTCTGCTGTTTTTTCTTCTAATAAGCCAGATGATATGGCTAAAAGTCCGACTATAGTTAAAACAATCGTATAAGGCAGTGCCATAATAACCATACGCCCGTAAGACAATCTAACCAACGGAGCTAACGCAGATGTTAACAAGAATAAGAAAGCAGCTTGTCCATTTGGTGTTGCAACACTTGGCAAGTTTGTACCTGTATTTATGGCAACCGCAAGTAAATCAAATTGATCTCTAGTGATATTGCCAGCAACCAATGCTTTTTGAATTTCAGTAATGTACACGGTACCAACAAAAACATTATCACTTACCATTGATAGCAAACCATTAGCTAAGTAGAACATCACTAATTGCATATTTCCTTCGTACGTCAACACCCAAGTAATAACAGGGGTGAATAATTGCTGATCAATAATCACAGCAACGACCGCAAAGAAAACCGCTAACAAAGCAGTGAAAGGCAGCGCTTCTTCAAAAGCGTGACCAATTTGGTGTTCTTCAGTAACACCAGTAAAGGTCGTTGCTAAGATAATAACCGATAAACCTATTAAACCAACGGGTGCTAAATGCAACGCCAAGCCGATAACTAACCAAACAGCGATAACACCTTGCATTACTAATTTCATGTTATCGAGTTTTGTACGTTTTTTACTTTCTTCAATATCAAATTCATTTAATACTTTATGTACATTTTCAGGCAGAGCAACTCCGTAACCAAACCATTTCAGTTTTTCTAAAGCAAAACAAGTTAGCATACCCGCAAAAAACACAGGTATTGTCACTGGTGACATACGAATGGCAAATTCAACAAATTCCCATCCGGCTTGCTGACCTATAATTAAATTTTGTGGCTCGCCAACGATAGTACAAACACCACCAAGTGCTGTTCCTACACCCGCATGCATTAATAAGTTACGTAAATAACCTCGAAATTGTTGTAAGTCGTCACGAGAATATTCGACTACTTCGTGATCAGAAGTATGGTCATGATCATGTGAGCTGTCTTTACCTGAAGCGACCTTGTGATAGACAGAAAAGAAACCTATCGCGACACTAATAATTACCGCGATTACTGTTAAGGCATCTAAGAATGCTGAAAGAATAGCGCCTGAAAAACAAAATAATAATGATACTAATGTCTTTGAACGCACTTTAGTTACTATTTTTGTAAATAAGAAAAGTAATAAATTCTTCATAAAGTAAATGCCAGCTACCATAAATATAAGTAGAAGTAGCACTTCAAAATTTATAATCATTTCGTGCATTACTTGAGAGGGGGATGTCATACCTATGGCTACAGCTTCTATGGCCAGTAACCCCCCCGGTTGTAATGGATAACATTTTAACGCCATCGCAAGAGTAAAAATAAACTCAATCACTAGCGCCCAGCCCGCGACATAGGGATCAATAAAGAAAAACAAAATTGGATTGATAATTAAAAAAGCAATAATTGCTAATTTATACCACTCAGGTGAGTTTCCAAGGAAGTTCTTATAAAAAGCACTCATAGATGATTGTTGCATAATGACCCTTTAAATTAGGTTAAACAAACGGCTAACCAGTGTTAATTGTTTGTAGTTATTATTAATTATTAAAATACTTACCTTAGTCTAAGCATTAATGTATGGCTTGTAAATTAGAATCACTTTAACTTTATGATAACTTTCTTGTACCAAAAAAATCTTCTGGTACAATCAGTTTCCATTAATTTATTTGAAAGTTGCGTGGAGCCCTATGGTTATTAAAGCACACAGCCCGGCAGGATTTGCAGAGCAGTATATTGTAGAGTCGATCTGGAATGGTGGATTTCCTCCTGGATCAATTCTTCCTGCAGAAAGAGAGTTGTCGGAACTTATTGGTGTGACAAGAACGACCTTGCGCGAAGTATTACAACGATTAGCACGCGATGGCTGGTTAACGATAAAGCATGGAAAGCCGACAAAAGTTAATAATTTTTGGGAAACATCAAGCTTAAATATTTTAGAAACCTTAGCGCAACTTGATCAGGAAGGAATTCCTGATTTGGTCGATAACTTAATGTCTGCGCGTACCAATATTAGTGCTATTTATGTTCGTGGTGCGATTAAAAACAACCCAGAACAAGCGATTGCCTTATTAAAAGAGTACGAATCAATTGAAGATAGCGGAGAAGCCTTTGCTGAATTTGATTATCTCTTAAATAAAGAATTGGTTGTTGCTTCTGGAAACTCGATCTACTTATTAATTTTAAACGGCTTTAGAGGACTCTATTCTCGTTTAGGTAGCTTATATTTTGCTCATCCCATTGGACGTGAAATAACTCGTACATATTATAAAAAACTCATAGAACTTGCTGAAGAAGGTAAGCATGATGAGTCTGTTTATACCGTGCGTAAATACGGTATTGAATCTGGAAAATTATGGTCTGAACTTAAAGACGATGTATTAAAAGAGTTATCAGAGTAACTTAATTTTCTAAAAACAAGCAGCTACAAGTATATATTTTAAGGCTTCTGAATATTTCAGAGGCCTTTTGTTTTTTAATGTATCTAACTAGTAGCCAAATTCAAATTTCCCCATTTAGTAAACCAAATAGTGATTAGCTTTTATGCGCTTATTAAAATCGAACATTCATTCAGACATAAAAAATGTATCTGCTAATCAATTTACGCGCAAAGCCACTCGTGCGATTGTCATCAAAGGCGAGGAAATTTTGTTGTTATATACGAAGCGTTATCACGACTATAGTTTGCCTGGCGGCGGTGTTGACGAAGGTGAAAGTATTACCGACGGCCTTATTCGTGAGTTAAAAGAAGAAACTGGCGCCCACAATGTCAAAAATATTCAAGCATTCGGCTTATATGAAGAATATCGACCTTGGTATAAAAATGACTTTGATATTATACATATGCAGTCGTATTGTTTTGTTTGTACCATTGATGATGAACTGCGTGAGCCAGCACTTGAATCGCATGAAATTAATAATGGCATGTATCCCTTGTGGAAAAATATTCATGAAGCAATTAGTCATAATGAAAATACGATTGCGAACAGTGAAAAGAAAGGACTTTCGATTGAACGAGAAACCTTTTTACTAAAACTCATCGTGAAAGAGTTACTGACTAAAGTAAGTGCCTAGGGACTGGTATTTATTAAGGGTTGATGCTTATTAGAAGATGCTATTTATTAGAGTATGATTAGAGCATTTTAAAAATTTAAGTGCTCTAATATCTCTTATAGTGAACGATTAATAACTGATAGCTAGAAAATACTTAGGCTATTTTTAAATAGTCTTTAATGATTTCAGCGCCGTTATCTGCTTGAATCGGTTTAAAAATAAAGCCAGAAACACCACTTTGTTGGCACTCATCGACTAAGGCCTTATCAGTAACTGATGATAGCATAACAACAGGCACATCAGAGCCAATCGCTCGAATATTTTTTAACGCTTCATTACCGTTCATATTTGTCATCACAACATCCATAAACATAAAGTCAGGCTTTTCATTTTTAACGGCTTCAACAGCGGTAACACCATCATCGGCTTCAATTACATTGTTATACCCTAATCCAGCAAGAAAGCGTTTTAACGCTTTTCTGATCATTGCGCTATCATCAACAAGTAATACTTTGCTTTCTAAAGGTAATGGTTTTGTATGAGGATTTGAAATACCGGTGCTTTGTTCTCTTTCAACATTGGTGGTTTGAAAATTAACATTTCGAACGAGTAGGTTAAAATAGTATCTTCCTACGCCTTCTACTGTAATTGGAACTGTTACTATTTCTTTTACGCCTTCTAAGTATTTTTCCATATCATTGAAGTTATGGATAAAATAAGGGCTAGAGAAATCAAATTTTAAGTTGTTTCTACTGAGTAAATCAGTCGCACGACCAACAATGGTATTACCCCATTCTGCTAATGCATTGCTAAGCTCTTCATTAATTTCTTTGTAGTCGTAAGTTTCATCAAACATGTTTTGACAAACTGAATTACCTATTGCTATAGCGGTTTCAGGGTAATGATGCATCATAATTACACCGTCTAAACAACCTGTAATGTTTGAACAAACAGCATAACCTTTAAAACGAAAGTCTTCTACTTTATCTAAGAATGTATCGCCCGAACTACCCGACAAACTAGTCATCGACTTTAAGCTGGCAATAGACTCATTGATGAATGGGTGCAAAGTGACTTTGTAAATTGTATTAATCGACATGAATTACCTTTAGTTATTATTGTTATTAGTGGATAAGCTACTAGAGCAAATAAATTTTTGCAACAAGATAATATAAGTACATAAGCCCAAATAAATAGAAATAACTCAACGAATTATTTTTTATTTAACTTATATAAGTAACGCTTTAGCGGGGTAACATTTTTTTGTTAACTATATAAAATATTTTAGCGGATATAAAAACTTCACATCAAGGTTTGGAAGTTTTATGAAAATTGGATTAAACGCTTTTTATGCACTGTTATTATTGATTACAATGGTGACGCTAGCAAAAAATCTCAGGTTAACTAATGATAAAAAGGTGGAATTAAAAGGCGGTTTTTTATCAACGTAATGTTGGCAGTACTCATGCTACTTTTTTCGCTCATCAATCAATCACAATCTAACAATGTAATCGCTAATCATTAATCACCAGTTATCATTCAACAATGGATCACATAATGCCTAAAAGTAAATTATTTAGCCCTAAACCACTTATATTATCGACTAATAAAGTTATATTGCGGCCATTAAGCCTTGAACACTTAGAAGCTTTTTATCAAGCGGGCGCTTTTCCTGATATTTGGCGTTGGTCATTACCTGATAAATGTACTTCACGCGAGGTAACTAAAGCGTGGTTACAATACTCAGTGAAAATGATGGAACAAGGTGAGCATATTGCCTTTGCTATTTTTGATAAAGCGAGTGATGAACTTGTCGGCAGTACACGTTTTTGTTCGATAAAACCTGAAGATAGAAATATAGAAATTGGCTTTACGTTTATTACGCCAAAATATCAACAAAGCTATATTAATACCCATGCAAAATATTGTTTATTAAAGCATGCTTTTGAAGATTTAAATGCTATTCGTGTTGAGTTTAAAACCCATGAAAAAAATGAAAAATCCAGAAAGGCAATAGGCCGATTAGGGGCTAAATTTGAAGGTATTCTCCGTAATCAACGTATTTTGTCAGATGGCACGTTTCGAAATACCGCTATATTTTCGATTATTGATAATGAATGTTATGATAGTGGTTTTATTAATTCGACAAATATACCTCCTTTACAGTTAATATGTAAATAAATTTTAAAATCATCAAATAAATGTTTATTATTAATAATAATTTTTATAAAATTTATCAAAGTATTTATGCTTTCTTTATTTATTAAAGCATCAAAAAGTATATGATTATTTGTTATAGTTATTTTATCGCAATTGAGTGAATTATTATATTTTTCATATAATTTATATACATTCATCAATATTGGTTCATACTTATTTGTAAAATCAGCAT
>JAQWHO010000209.1 GCA_029249355.1 Thalassotalea sp. | reverse complement strand
GTGCTGCAGTGAGTCAAATGGATGAAATGACATAACAAAATGCTGCCCTAGTTGAAGAAGCAGCAGCGTCAAGTAAGTCAATGGAAGAACAGTCTCAATCGTTATTAGATCAAATAGCATTCTTTAATGACGGAGCCGATGATATACCGGAGCCTACAACACGTTCAAAGGCGGTTAGCAGAAACACACGTCCATTGAAAAAATCCGACAATAGAAAAAGATCGTATAGAGGCAAAACTGCATCAGACCAAGAATGGGAAGAGTTTTAAATAAGTAACTATATATGAATAATACAAGGGAACGTTCGTTTAGATTAACAGATAAAGAATTCAAATATATTTGTCAGTTTGTCTACGATATATCGGGGATTGTATTAAATGATAGTAAGCGTGAAATGGTTTATCGCCGGCTCACGCGTATTACCAGAGAAAGGAAACTCTCTTCGTTTAGTGAATATTGTCAAATTCTTCAAAAAAATACAGAGCAAGAAAAAGATTTTTTTATTAATGCAATCACAACAAATTTAACGAGTTTTTTTCGAGAGCAGCATCATTTTGATTATTTATTAAAAACGGAACTTCCCGCACTTTTAGTAAAAAATAAGCAGCATAAAAAAATAAGAATTTGGTCATCGGCAAGCTCTACAGGAGAAGAACCTTATAGCATTGCAATAACGGTTTATGAAGGATTGAAAAGTTTTCTTTCATCTTGGGACATTAAAATTTTAGCCACTGACATTGATAGTGATGTTTTAGCTACGGGCAAAGCCGGTATATATGAAGAAAGACGAATTGAAGATATACCTAACAAGTATAAAAAGAACTTTTTTAGTAAAGGTGTCGGTGTAAATTCTAGCAAAGTTAAAGTTGATAAAAATTTGCAAAATTTATTGACCTTTAAGCAACTTAATCTATTAAACGAATGGCCAATGAAAGGGCCGTTTGACATTATTTTTTGCCGTAACGTCATCATTTATTTTGATAAAGCCACACAACAAGAATTATTTGACCGATATTACGAAATGTTAGCTCCTGGAGGATTACTTATTTTAGGGCACAGTGAAAACTTAGGGATATATCAAAAATACTTCGAGAATGTCGGGCGGACAATTTTTAGAAAGCCGGTGTTTACAAAAAGTTATGAGACCGTTAATTAATGAGTTTGCATCGTCAAAATCATATACAAGTGAAGGAGTGTTTAAAGCATTGCTTAACAGAATTTACTCATGTTAATCATTATTGGGATGAGCAAAGACAGTTAGTTGTTGCGAAAATATTACCAGGTGAATTTTATATGACCAAGCATGATGTCGCTATAGCAACTACCTTGGGTTCATGTATCTCAGCATGCATATGGGATACTAAAGTCGGTATTGGTGGAATGAATCACTTTATGTTGCCACTCACAGATAAAGAGGTTCATGAAGTTGATTGGGGCAAACGAGGAATGGCCTCTGATGCCACTCGATATGGAAATTTTGCTATGGAACATTTAGTGAATTTAATTCTTAAAAATGGCGGACGGAGAGTCAACCTGAGAGCTAAGGTTTTTGGTGGCGGTAAAGTATTAAAACAGATGTCTGATGTAGGCCAAAGAAATATCGATTTTGCATTGCGATACCTAGAAGATGAAAATATTCAATTAGTGGGCTCAGATATAGGCTCAATCTTCCCAAGAAAAGTTATCTTTGAGCCCATGACTGGCAAGGCATTTGTTAAAAAGTTAGATAATTTACATAACGATACCATTGTTAAACGTGAGTCTGATTATCGTAGCAGTATAGATAAAGCCTCAATTGAAGGTGACATAGAGCTCTTTTAAATACGCCAATAATTATTGAAATTAAGCTGAGGCACAATGAAAAAAATTAGAGTATTAATTATTGATGATTCCGCGGTGATCCGTAATATTGTCAATGAAGTGCTAAGTAGCGATAGTGATATTGAAGTTGTTGGCGAGGCTAAAGACCCTTTTGTGGCTCGAGAGCAAATAAAAACGCTTAACCCTGATGTTATCACTTTAGATGTAGAAATGCCGAAAATGGATGGTATTACTTTTCTTGAAAACTTAATGCGTTTACGCCCTATGCCCGTTGTTATGTTATCAACGTTAACAACCAAAGGAGCCGATATTACCCTACGCGCTCTAGAGCTTGGCGCGATTGATTTTATTGCTAAACCCAGTTTTGAAAAACTATTGGCGAGCAAAGGCAGTTTTAGTGAAACCCTCTTAGATAAAGTTAAATCTGCGGTTAAAGTTGACCAAAAAAATTTCGCGTTAACTAAAACATTACAAAATGACCCAAGTGTAAAAACGCTAATTTTCACTGGTATGAAACGGGCAAACCATTTAATTGCAATTGGTGCTTCAACAGGCGGAACGGAAGCCATTAAACACGTATTAAGTAGGTTGCCAACGAATAGCCCCGCGATTGTTATCACCCAACATATCCCTAAAACTTTCAGTGCAAGTTTTGCCGAACGATTAAATCAGCTTTGTGCAATAACCGTTTATGAAGCTCAGCATGGTCAAAAAATCAAAGAAGGTCATGCTTACGTAGCACCAGGAGATAAACATTTAACCGTTGTTGCTAAAGGTGGCGGATTATTTTGTGTTTTAGAAGATTCTGAACCAGTAAGTCGTCATAAGCCTTCAGTGGACGTTCTATTTAATTCACTTTTATCCATAGCTGATAATGTACAAGCCGTTTTATTAACAGGGATGGGACAAGATGGCGCTCAAGGAATGTTGGCACTAAAAGAAAATGGTGCTCGTACTATTGTTCAAGATAAAAATAGTAGTTTAATTTGGGGGATGCCCGGCAGTGCGCATAACCTAGGTGCCCATACTGATGAATTTGACTTGAATATTATTTCTTCAAAATTATTACAATATGCCAGCCTTGATAGAAGTCATATGAAAGGGGTACGAGATGTTAACTAACGAAAAAGTTATTTTAGTTATTGGATTGGTCAGCTCGTTTTTATTAGCGATAAACTTAGCAGTATATAATACTATCGAATTTTCATGGTTAATATGTTTTATTATAATTAGCTGTTTTTGTTTGTTATTTTTTCGTTTAAACGCTCAAAAAAATAAGAAGCCTAAGGTCAGTCTAATTGATGAAAATGAATCAGATAGAGAAATATTACAAACATTTACTCAAGTTGAGAAGGCTATAGGTCAACAAACTTCAATTATTGAAAAAGAAATAAGTCGCACAAAAGTTATTGTAAAAGACGCAGTTGAAGGTATTTCTAATAGTTTTAAGTATTTACAACAATTAAATCTTGAGCAGCAAGGTATGATAAATATTGTTATTAATCAGGCGCATGCTACTGATGAAGACGATGAAACCATATTGGAAACATTTGTTGATGATTCAGGTAAAACACTCGAGAAATTTGTTGAAGTTATAATTAATACCAGTAAACAGAGCCTTGAAACCATGTCTTATACTGATGAAATGGTCAGTCAATTTGATGGGATTTTTAAATTACTCGAACAAGTAGAAAGCCTATCGAGTCAAACCAATTTATTAGCACTAAATGCGGCGATTGAAGCAGCTAGGGCGGGTGATGCTGGGCGAGGTTTCGCTGTTGTGGCAAATGAAGTTAGAGCACTCTCTGTCAATTCTACAGAATTAAATAATGATATAAGAAGTAAAATTGCAGGCGCCCAAATAACAATTAAAAAATTACGAGATTCAGTAGAGTTAATGGCTTCGGCTGATATGACTTCTACTTTACAGGCTAAAGAACGTGTCAGTGTTATGATGCAACATGTACAAAAAATGAATCAAGAAAGTCATCGTGTTGTTGAAGATTTGGCTGGATTATCTCCCAAAATATCCGAAGCAGTAGGTTTAGCCGTACGTTCATTACAATTCGAAGATTTAACCTATCAATCGTTAGACTCATTAGCCTTTAACTTTATCAATCTACATCAACTAGCAGATGAAATTTCATCTTTTAATATTGCCAGTCATGAAGAATTACCTGAGCAATTAAAACAACTACAAGAAAGCTGTAATACCATCATAGAAAAAACTAAATCTGTAGACGACAGACGAAGCGTTTCGCAATCATCAATGGATGAAGGTGATATCGATTTATTTTAAATTATTCACCTATTCACCTATTCACCTATTTGCATTAGAGGAAAAATTATGACGTTAAAAAAACATGTATCTGATAATAAAATAACCATAGTCATTCAAGATCGCTTTGATTTTTCTATCCATCAACACTTTAGAGATGCTTATTGTGATTGTAATGAATCAGGGAGTGAAATTATTATAGATTTATCACAAACAACGTACATGGATAGTTCTGCTTTAGGGATGATTTTATTACTTAAAGATCACGTTGATAAAATCTCTGGAAAAATGAAAATTTTTAAACCAAATGAAGCCGTTAATAAAATATTAGAAATAGCCCAGTTTCATCGTTTAATGACAATAGAGAAATAACTATGTCATTACAGCTAGATAAAGTCCGTATCAAGCTCGCATTGGTTGTTGATGATTCAGCAATGCAATGCAAAGTATTAAGTGTTTTACTTAAAGAAGAAGGCTATCGTGTTTTTACGGCAAATGACGGTGCTCGGGGCGTTGCAATGTATATCAAATATCAACCTGATTTAGTGTTGATGGATATTAATATGCCAATAATGAATGGTTATGAAGCAGCTAGAAAAATAAAAAGTTTATCAAAAGAAAATAGTTTATGCCCGCTGATTTTTATTACTAGCATGGACACTGATCAAGCGTTTATTGAAAGTATCGACGCTGGTGGAGATGGTATTCTTGTTCGACCGTTTTCACCTGAAGTTTTTAAAGCTAAAATCAAATCTATTCAACGAATTAGTGATTTGTATGCCACTATTAAAGAATTACAGAGAGAACAGCAAGCAGATGCCGAATTAGCTGAGCAGTTAATGGCTGACGTTATTGAAGCGCGTAATTATGCTTTAGATAAAATAGGTTTATTAAAAAAACCTGCGGCACTTTTTAGTGGAGATATCCTTCTTACAGCTTTGAGTCCTAACGGAAACGTAAATGCATTACTCGGTGACTTTACTGGGCACGGTTTACGGTCATCTATCGGTGCTATTCCTTTAGCTGAAACATTTCGGTCGATGACAAAAAAGGGATTTTCGTTAATTGAAATTATTACTCAAATTAATAAACAACTTTACCATTTATTACCCGCAGATTTGTTTTTAGCAGCAGGTTTTGTTTCAGTATCAAGCCATGATGAAAGTGCATATATTTTTAATGCAGGCTTACCCGATACCTACATTTATGGTGCTAATGGCGAAATTAAACACAAAATTCAATCTTGTCACCCTCCCATAGGTGTGCTGCCTAATTTAATCCCCGAGGTAAGCCTAACCGTCATTAATGTATTACCTGATGACCGAATCATTCTATTAAGTGATGGTATTGTTGAAGCGCACAATGAAGCAGGAGAAATGTATGACTTTGAAAGATTTGAAGAAACAGCAAAAATAGGCGTTATTAAGCAAGATGTTAGTAACATTGTTTTAAAGAGTGTTGATGAATTTTGTCAAGGTATGCCACAACAAGATGATATCTCTTTGATTGATTTACCTTGCGGTGGTTGGGAGCAAACATTCGTATTTAACCCTCATCACAATGTAGAAGTAAATGAACTTATTTTATCAGAAAGTGATTTGTTAGCGTCTGCCACTTGGCGATGGGAACTCGGTTTAACCGGTGAACGCTTATCTCGAGTAAACCCTGTACCAATGGTGATGAGTCAAATACAGGAGATAGAAGGGCATGCAGAGCATTGGCAAAGTCTGTTTACTATTTTAACGGAATTGTTCGTTAATGCTTTAGACCATGGCGTGCTTAATTTGAGCTCTGAGTTAAAAAATTCACCAGAAGGCTTTACTGAATATTTTACTGAACGAGAAAACAGACTTAAAAACTTAACATCAGGGTTTATTGATATTCAACTCGCTTATTATTCTTTAGCGCAAGGTGGGAGGTTGAACATTCAAATTAAAGATAGTGGTACCGGGTTTAATCTTGAAGAAGTAGAGAAGAAAAAAGAGCAATTAAAAGATGGGAAAATTCAACTCAGTGGTAGAGGCGTAGAAATTGTTGAACAATTGTGTGAAAGTTTATTTTATCGCGAAAATGGCACTTTAGTTGAAGCTTCCTACATATGGACTTCTTAGCTAATTAGTTTGTTAATTATATTTTTTATTAGTTTATTGAATAATACAAGCCCTATTCTAAATTTAATGTTAACAGTATTTATTGTTTGAACATCAAAGGGTAAGAATCGTTTTTGAACTTGAAAAATGATTCTTATAATTACCAGTATTTTTAAGCTGCTCAATGAAAATTATACCGTTTAAATAAGGGATTTTTTAAATATGTCAAAACCTAAATTATTAATTATCGATGATGACGTCAGTTATTTAGAGCTTTTAAACGAAGCTTTAGAGCATAATTTTATTGTACATTGTGCTGATGATTTGCAAAAAGCTGAAGACATCATCGCAGCTGTTGGGCATTTTGATATCGCATTAGTTGATGAAAATATTGGAGTAGATAAAGGGTCTGATTGGATAAAAACTAAAGTTGGCGAAAGCAACGTTGCTACCTCTTTTGTTTTATATTCAGGCCTTGCTACTGAAGATGCTATTTTAAAAGGGTTAGAATGTGGCGCTGATGACTTTTTAGCGAAACCTATTTCGTTATTAGCATTAAATAGCAAATTAGAAAAATTGATCACCTATCAAGACCAAATACATCAATTTGAAAGTGAAATATGTTCTAAAGATCGCGTAATTAACATTTCTATGGCGCAAGCTTCGAAATATGGAAGTTGTATGCAGCTTACTTCTCGTCTGAACAGTTGCTTTACAATTGAAAAAATTCGTGATGAAGTTTTTTCTTACTTGTTCAATATGAACTTGCAAGGCTGTATTGCTTTTTATCCGTTAAATGAGCCGGGGGTATTCTTTAGCTCTAAAAATGGCTTTTGTTCACCTGTTGAGAAAGGAGTGATGGAGTTATTGAAAATAAAACCTCGCTTATACCGTTTTGGCAACCGAACTATCTTTAATCATCAATTAGTTTCTATATTAATATTAAACCTCGAAGAAGGTTCGATTGATACGGATATTTATATTGATGCACTTGCCTCTGTTATTGAGTGCATCGGTGCAAGAATGGAGTTTATTACCTATAAAAATTCATTGGTTAATGTTCAAGAACAAATTCAACAGGCAGTTAGTAAAACTAAAAAATTAATACAAATCTCAAAACATCATCAACAAGAAGTGATGAATGAAATTGTACAAAATATGGGAATGAGTTTTCACGTACTTGATATGACGGATGAACAAGAGGAGTACTTAACAAACCTTGTTCATAATGCTTTAAGAAAACATACTCAAGATGATTTGATGTTTATTGAAGTCACAGAACTACTTGATAACGCTTTAGGAAGTGTTGATCAACTTAAGTCGTTAAATACCCTTCAAGAAGACCCTGTAGATGATTTTGACGATGAGGATGAATTATTTTGATTACATCAATGAGTCATATTGAACTTGATGATATCCCTTACTCGGTAGTATGTATTGACTTAGACGGAAAAATTAATTCGTGTAATACGTCTTTAGAAAAATTAACCGGATATTTATCCTCTGAACTTGTGGGGGAGAATATTGAAATATTAATTCCAAGTGAACTTTCTCTTTCACATGTCCAACACCGGAAAAATTATCAACGTGGCTCAGGTGCTTTATCATCAATCAGAAATGTCGTTATTGCAAATAAATTACAGCAACATATCCATTGTGCAATTAAAGTAATAGAGATTGAATCAGGATTTATCGCCTATTTAGATTATTCCAAAGAAACTCCAGTTTCTCATTCTTCTCAATGCACTCAAATGATGCTGGATGGAATTGAAGAAGCGTTTTGGGAGTGGAATATTGAACTAAGAACAATGAACTATTCTGCTAAAGCGATGGCATTGTTAGGTTATGAAGCAGAAGCTTTTACGGGGCCAACTTTACTGTGGGAAAGCCATCTATCTAAAGCTGATCTTGATGATGTTTATGCGCAAGTTGAACAACATCTTATTGGCAATATCCCTTGCATTAATCCTACCCATTCTCTTATTACAAAACAAGGGGTACAGAAGTGGGTAACCATTGTTGGAAAGGTTTTTGAATATAAAAATGGTCAACCATATAAAATGTTTGGTTCTATAAAAGATGTTTCAGAATCTCATCATTTAATCGCTCAATTAAAAGAACAAAATGGCTATTTGCAACTAGCTGAAAAATTAACGGTGTCAGGGCATTGGCATCTTAATTTGGTCACTTCAGAATTATATTGGTCTGATGGAATATACAATATTCATGGCGTTACGGCAGAAAATTATCAGCCATCATTAGATACAGCATTAGATTTTTATATCGAAAGTGAACGGGATACTATTAGCGGTCATATCAACAACGCGATTAAAAATAAACGAGGATTTTATTTTAAAAGTGTCATAGTTCATTCGCTTGGTAAAAAAATAAAAGTTGAATCATTAGGTGAGGTTGAACTAGATTCATCTGGTGATGTCGTTGGGATTTTTGGTGTATTTCGTGATATTACCAAGTCAGAAGATGTGTTTGAGAAGTTAAAATTGCTGGCGTTGGTAAATTATACAATTAAAGTACCGATTTTTTTCATTGATGAGAAAGATAATGTTGTATACCAAGATTTATCACCACAAATGGGTAATGAAAGCTCCGTTTTATTTAATTACATTAATTTTAGTATTAAAGATTACATTCATTATAAACGTTTGGCGCAAACCCAAGGGCAGGTAAAACAGTCTAGAATTAGCTTTGATAAGTATAATTCTGTTTTTGATTTGTCTGTTACTTATGAGGCTGATGAAGGAATATACATTTGGATCGTTGAAAATATCACCGATGAATTTAGGAAAGATCAGCAACAAATAATCAGCAATCGACTTGCACTACTCGGCAATACTTTTGGCAATGTTTCACATGATATTAATAATGTTTTAGGTGTCGCGCTTGGTGCTACTGAAATGTTAGAGATGAAGTTTTCTCGAGGGGACCAAGATATATCTAAATATATCGAGCGCGTTAAAAATGCGATAGATAAAGGAAAAAGTGTCACTGAGCGCCTACTTGCTTTTACCCGTAAACCTACAGTGAAAGTTGTCGAATTTGACCCTATTCAAGATATTAAAGATAATCAATACCTCTTTAAACAACTGTTGTTAAGCACCATAAATTTCACCCTGAAATTGGATGATTTTATTTGTGTTATTAAATTTCCTCAGGGGGAATTTATTAATATTTTACTCAATCTTATGTTAAATGCTCAAGATGCTATCCGAGAAAATGGCTTAATTGGTCAAATAGAAATGGCAGCGAATATAAATGAGCAAGGCCGATTAGAAATTCATGTAAGAGATAGCGGAGTAGGGATAAAAACTGAGAATTTATCTAGAATATTTGATCCTTTTTATAGTAGTAAATCGGTCAACAAAGGTAACGGTATTGGTTTAGCAAATGTTTATAGCACTATGTATAAACATAATGGGGAAATTCAGGTTGCGGGCGAAAGTGACTTAGGTGGTGCTGAATTTACATTGATTTTTAAATGTAAAATATTAGAACAAAAAATTAAAGGTAAAAAAAATACAAAAACTAATATTGGAATTGAAGGGAAGTCGATATTAATTTTAGATGACGAAGCTAGTATTGCTGAATTTGTCGGGCTGTTTTTAGACAGTGAAGGAGCAATCACACACAATGTTAGCACTAAGGCTGCATTATTATCTTTATTAGCGTCTGAACAACATTACGATATTTTTATAACGGATATGATATTACCTGATATTTCAGGAAGAGAAGCTACTGAGCTTGTGTTAGCCAAGTTTCCGAATATAAAGGTGTATTCAATGAGTGGTTATATTGCAGAAGAAGATAAAAGCTGGCATTACCCAGTTCTAAGAAAACCATTTAATTCAAAAGAAATAGCAGAATTTATTAAAAATAATTAAAATCAACCATTATTAATTAAGTACGATGTTTTTAATTGATATTTTCACTATTATTGAAGGTAGAGTACTACTTAATCAAAATCAAAAAAATCGATCTTACATTTTTAATGTGATTCCTTATTTTGGCATTATTAAGTATTTTAATTGAAGGTTTTTAAATCCTTATTTAACTAAAGAGTGTTTCTGTTAATGATTAAGTTTTTTATATTGAGAACAAGGAGTCTATGTTAAATATTAACAATCAAACGTCTTCTAAAAAAAACACTATAGGCCACGTTAAGTGGCCATTAGCATTTAAAATACCTTTGGTTGGTTTTCTTTTTTCTTTAGTGATATCACTGATTATAGCTTTTACGTTTTATGTTGAAAGCTATCAATTAGTCAGTGAAAAAGAAATGAGTAAACTGTCTTTAGAAGCTGAAATTATTAAACCGTTATTTAGTAAGTTCTATCATCAAAGTGCTCAAGATATTTCTTTTTTAAGCGCTACTCCTCCCATCAATGGCATGATTTTGTCTAAAAAGGTTAACGACGAAGTTCTGTTTTCATTATGGCAACAAAGACTCAATTCAATTTTTGTCGGATTACTTAAAACAAAGCCTCATTATAAACGGATGAGTTTTATTACTCTCGCTGAAACCAATGATGTAGTTGTGAGTGCTAAACGAATTAATAATAAAGTTGTCGGTTTAACGAATAATGAACTACCCAAGAATATACAGCTCATTAAATTAAATGAAATGCTGAACGCTCAAAATGAGCAGGTATATTTTTCTTCTATGTCACTTGATCCTGCTAATAACGAAGTTGAAGAAGCTATACCTGATCAATCCACCTTTTTTGTTGCTACCCCGATAATAAATCCTGATACTAATATGATTTTTGGTATCGTTGCTATTGAAGTTGATTTACTGAGTTATATTGAGGAGCTTAAAGATCGCTCATTAAAAGAGATGACTTTTTATATTGCTGATGAGCAAGGTCGCTTCTTATATTATCCGAGTAAAAATCTAGCTGCCCAACAAAGCAATAGTATGATGCAGGAATTTCCATTGTTGCGCCCGTATATCACCAACAATATTGAAAGTGCGGAATTATATGCATTTGAAAAGCGTAATTTTGATAAAAGTGATAACGCTAACGGCTTAGCTTTTTATTCAAAAATAAATTTTGACTTTATCAGTCATGTTCCCCCTCTGTATTTACTGATTGAAAACCATAACGACGAGTTTTTATTGGCCATTCAAAATATGCGTTTTCGAGTGGTTTTAATTAGCTTGTCTTTGGCGTTTATTTGCTTAGTGGTCTCAATTTTTGCCGCGAGAAAACTCATTAAACCGCTATCAAACATGACAGATAGCTTATCCAATTATGAAAAATTAGGCACTATTGGCGGTTTACCAACGCAAGAGCAAGATGAAATTGGCTTGCTAGCGCGTAGTTTTCATCATTTGTTTGATACCATCGAACATAAATCTTTGGAGTTAAAAAAGGCTGCGATTCAAGCTGAAAGCGCAACGTTAAAGTTACAAGCTATTTTGAATTCAATAGTTGACGCAGTTATTACCATTGATACTGAAGGGAAAATACTCGCATTTAATAAATCCGCCCGAAAAATGTTTGGCTATCAAGAAAGTGAAGTTATTGATAAAAATATAAAAATTCTTATGCCGGTCAGTTTTGCCCAAAAGCATGATAAATATATAAAAGATCATTTGATGAAAAGGCAAAGTAAAATAATTGGTGTTGGGCGTGAGTTACCTGCTGTAAGGAAAAATGGCGAAGTTTTCCACATGCATATAAGTATCAATGAAGTTATTACCGAGGAAGGTATTCTTTATACAGCGCTCGTTCGTGATATCACCGAAAGTCGACAATTAGAAGTAGAAAAGAAAAGAATATTATTAGAAGCTAAAAATGCTGCGTGGCGATTAAATTTTGCGCTTTCAGCCCCTCGAATAGGTGTATGGGATTTTGATTTAGCCACTAAACAAATACTTTGGGATGAGCGAATGTATTTACTCTTTGGTATCGATCCCAAAATTGCTAGCGCTCCGAAGCATTTATGGCAAAAAATGATACATCAGGATGATCGAGAAACTGTTGAAAAATTAATAAAAGAAGCGGTTGAATCAGATAAAGAAATTCATTATCAACATCGTATTATTTTACCCAATAATGAAGTTAAATATATCGAAGCTCATGCTCAAGTGATGCTTGATGAAAAAGGCGAAAAAGTAAGTGTCGTTGGTACGTACAGAGATAACACTGAACAATATCAATTACAAATTTTAAAACAAGAAGCACTCGATATGGCTGAAGCGTCCTTACGTTTAAAATCAGAATTTCTTGCCAGCATGAGCCATGAAATTAGAACACCAATGAACGGTGTTATTGGTATGTTGGGTTTGCTCGAACAAGGTACTTTATCAAAACAACAAGCGCATTATGTAGGGCTTGCCAATTCCAGCGCTTATTCTTTGTTAGCATTGATTAATGATATTTTAGATTTTTCAAAAATTGAAGCAGGAAAATTAGAGCTAGAAATTTTAGATTTTGATGTGAGAAAGCAGTTTGGCGAGTTAGCTGAATCTATGGCTGTTCGAGCACAGGAAAAAAACTTAGAGTTAGTATTAGATCTTACTGAAGTGAATGACTCGATGGTTAAAGGAGATCCTAGTCGTTTAAGACAAATTGTCTCTAATTTGGTCGGTAACGCGGTTAAATTTACCAACAGTGGTGAAATTGTTATTAAGGCTGCAGTTAAAGAACAAGATAACCAATTAAAGCTAATATGCAGTGTTTCTGATACCGGAATAGGGATCCCAGCTGATAAAGTAAACCAATTATTTGACTCGTTTACTCAAGTTGATGCGACAACGACTAGAAAATATGGCGGTACAGGGCTAGGTTTAGCCATTGTTAAAAAATTGTGTGACCTTATGGGAGGTGACGTTTCTATTGAAAGTGAAGTAAATAAAGGCTGTTGTATTACTTTTTCAATCAACTTAGAAAAAAGTGACCGTTCGACAAATGTATTACCAGCTTCAGATATAACAGATATTGAAATATTAATTGTTGAAAATAACATAACAAATCTAAACGTTTTAACTATGCAATTAGAAATTTGGGGAGCAAACGTTACGAAAGCTCAAGATGGTTTAGAAGCATTAGATCTTATTAACCAGACAATTAAACCTACCTTTTCAATTATGTTGATAGATAAGAATATGCCAAACATGGATGGTGTAACACTGGGAAAAAAAATTGCTGAAAACTCTAGAGCGAGAGATAGTCAAATAATCCTTATGACCAATATGGATGACAAAGTGGATAGCGAATACTTTGCTAGTTTAAGTTTTGCTAGTTATCTTCCTAAGCCTGTAACCACGGCTGATTTATTCAATGCTCTTTCTATCGCTTTAAATAGTCAAATATCGAAAAAACCTGCAAAGACATCACCAAAAAATCTGGCTTGGAAAGGCACAAGTGCCTCGCAAGAAAGTAAATTGCCTAAAAAGGGTAGAATACTATTAGTTGAAGATAATCGAATTAATCAAGCCGTTATACTGGGAGTATTAGCTAATATTGGTTTATATGCCGATGTTGCTGAAAACGGCCTTGATGCAATCACTATGTTGATGAATAGTGATATTGATGATGATTACCAAGTCATTATTATGGATTGCCAAATGCCTGAATTAGATGGATATGAAACAACGAAAATGATTCGAAAAGGGAATATTGGTAAGCGATATCAGGCTATTCCAATTATTGCAATGACAGCAAATGCAATGAAAGGAGATGAAGAAAAATGTTTTGCTGCAGGCATGAGTGATTATGCTACTAAACCTGTTGATGCGACTGTTTTACAACAAAAACTTTGTAAGTGGCTTGGCGAGCAAGAGCCATTTTTTATTGAGAATGACAGAGAAACGGATGAACAACTAGTTGAAAATAACCCTATTAAGAACTCATCAGTTTCAACCCAAAACAACGAAGAGAATGAAATAAGCAGTGAAGTCTGGCAAAAAGAAGAGTTTTTGCAACGTATTCGCAATAATAAACAGTTGGCTGAAAACTTAATTAACTTATTTATTGAAGACTCGCCAGCATTAATAAAATCTTTACAAAGAGCTTTAGAACAAGGCTCTGATGAAGATATTGTTCATTATGCACATAAGCTTAAAGGGAGTGCGAGAAATTTAGGCGGAAATAATTTAGGTTTGTTATGTGAATATTTCGAGAATAACGCTAGAGATATAGAAAAAGAACAGGTAGATTTACATAAGCAATCGTTAGAACAAGAGTTTGATTTACTTATTCAAGCATTACAAAGTTTTAACCGTTAATTCTAGATGTGAAATAAGAAACTTTATAAAACAAAATTAGAGATTAATACAGATCCATGAATCACGTTTAAATGTTTAAAAGAGACTTTAATGGAAGCAGTTAATAAATATACCATCTTAGCCGTTGATGACGCCAAAGATAGTTTAATGTTAATAGAATTTGACTTAAAAGAAGCCGGTTATCAGGTTATTACGGCTGAATCTGGTGATGACGCACTTTCAATATTGCAAAACACATCAGTGAGTTTAATTCTGCTTGATATGTATATGCCCGGGATTTCTGGGTTAACAGCGTTACAAAAAATTAAGTCACAGAGCGTTTTGGAGAACATCCCTGTAATAATGCTTTCTGCTTCAGATGATGAACAACAAATTGTTGCAGCATTAGAGTTGGGTGCTGATGACTACGTGACAAAGCCTTATATACCCAATGTTCTATTGGCGAGAATAAGAAATTCGTTACGCTTAATGGAAAAAACATTACAACTTGAAGCGTTAGCCCGAACTGATTTTTTAACTAAAGTAAATAATAGAAGAAGCTTTCAAGACTTAGTCAGTAAAACAATCAGCCAAACAAAGCGTAATGAAAACATTATTTCTATGGCGATGTTTGACTTAGATTTTTTTAAGCAAGTCAATGATACTCATGGTCATGAAGCGGGTGATAAGGCATTAATAGATTTTGCTCAAATCTTGAAAGAGACATTTCGAGATTATGATATTATCGGTCGAGTGGGCGGAGAAGAGTTTGCTGTTTGCATGCCCAATACTGATATTAATGAAGCTTATAATGCGTGTGAACGTTGTCGAAAAGCATTAGCCGCACATCTTGTTTCGATTGAGTATGAAGGAAGAACAAGTCAACTATCGCTAAGCGTCAGTATTGGTGTAACATCAGCTCAAGGTCTTTTAATCGATTATAATGAATTAATGCGTGAGGCAGACCATGGGTTATATAAAGCGAAAGAAAATGGAAGAAATCAAACGGTCATTGAAGGAGATTGTGGTATGAATGACAGTAATATTGAAACTCAAGAGCAAACCCAAGGTGAAGAAAAATATCCAGGTATTAATTATGAAATAGGTGTTAATAATGTCTTGGGTGATGAAAGCTTATTTGCTGATATTTTAGTGATGTTTCACCAAGATCATGGTGAAGATCATAATAATATTCAGCAGGCTATTGATGAAAATGATCAGCAAAAAATCAAGCATCTTGTTCATACCATAAAAGGCGTTTCTTGCTCAATTGGAGCGATGGACTTATTTGACTTATGTAAAGCGTTAGATGTTGCGGTGAGTGAAAATAATTCGGATCATTATCAAGTACTTTTTTCTCCCTTAAAAGCTGAATTAATCAAAGTAACCGCAGGTATTGAATTACGTTTGGCAGATAAATTATAGTTGATTTTTTGTGAGGTTCAGTATTTGCTACTTGAGCTAATCGTAACTTGAACGTTAGTCTATAATCAGACTGATATCAGATGCTGGAACACAACAGCAAGGAAGAATTTCGTTTTCCCCAACAAAAGCGAGTGGCTCGCCATTAGGATAGAAAATTTTTCCTTTGGCTAAAGTCACTCGACAAGCTCCACAAAATCCATCACGACAGTGGTAATGTACCTCGATATCATTGCTTTCTAAATTATTTAATAAGGTTTTATCTTCAGGATCAAAACAAATTTTTTGATCTTCTACAGAAATGATAAAGGTATTAATAGTGGAGTTGTCTTTTTGCTTGTTTTTTAGAGCGTCTTTTGAAGAACTTTTAGCATCAGTCATTATACTTTCTCGACAGATGAAATATTGTCATGAAAGTGTGTATATAAAGACTAATGCTAAAGTGAATAGCGGTGCACATTTTTATAGATCAAAGTCATCAAAATCGTCACTTGAAACTGAAGAGTCAACTTGTCCTACTAGGTAACTTGAAATTTCGGTTTCTTGTGGAGCAACTTGAACGTTATCACTCACTAAATAAGCATTCATCCATGGAAGTGGATTACTTTTAATATTAAACGGTGCCTCAAAGCCAATAGCGGTTAAGCGTTGGTTACTAATGTATTCGATATATTGATCTAATATTTGTGCATTTAAACCTATCATTGAACCATCTTTGAAAAGGTACTGCGCCCATTCTTTTTCTTGTTCAACCACATCTAAAAATATTTGCAAGCCTTCGTCTTTTAATGATTCGGCTATTTCTTTCATTTCAGGGTCGTCTTTACCCGACATCCAATTATTTAAAATATGCTGTGTGCCGGTTAAATGTAATGCTTCATCACGAGCGATTAGCTTTTATTCAGTCAAATTATACCCACATAAAAATATACAAATAAGACTTAAATTAAAAATATAATCAAGTTTAATGTAAAATTTAATGTGAATACTAATAAATAATGTTAGTGTGTTTCGGTAAGTTCCGTCACCACACATAACAACACAAATAATCTTAGAAGAATGAAATGAAAAACAACTTAGGTTCACGTAGTCATTATATACGTTATGTCAGAACAAAGGAATTTGAAAGAGATTTTCCACTTGTTTATCTGGTAGACGGCAAGGTTTCTTTCTCTTTATTTTCATTTACTAAAGAGCAGATGGATATTGGAAGAGGGAAAGATGCAGCGCTGAGAAGAATATTCAAAGTAGTAGCAGATATTTATCAATTTTACTTAGCCAATGAGGATAAACATCAGGCTTATTTGGATAGTGGGCATGAGCTTATTATCGATTACTTTAGTGCAAAATTGCATGGAACTATAAAAAACGGTGTGTGTGATTTAGGCTTGTTCTGGAAGAAAACTAAATATGCAGATGTCCGTAAAAGTATTACTCAATTTCAAAAGTATCAGTCTTACTGTAAAACTTATCTAAATGTCACAGAACTCGTTAGTGATGACATGATTCATCAAATGACGGTTAGATACAGTGCTTTTGAAAAGAAAACTAATTTTAAGTTGTTAGAACATATTGCTTCAGTTAAAGATGCGATGGCCGATGATCGTAATCAAACAGGATTAGATTATGATAATGAATTTTTTGATCAAGGTAATTCGAAAATCATTAAGTACTTTCCACCCAAAAAATTAAAAGAGTTTATCGATAGTGAAGAAAATATTAACTACCAAGCCGCATTTTTATTAAGTGGCTTCACTGGGTTAAGAGAGTCAGAAAATTTACATATTTTTGTATCAGATATCGTTTATCAAGGGAGTTTGGCTGAAGTTATTATTTCAGACCCTAATAAAGGAAAAACATTTTCACCTGAAAAGAATAAGCTCGTTCCTAGAATAGGAATTTTAAAGTCGTGTTTACGTCAACATAAAGCCATCTCTGATT
>JAQWHO010000208.1 GCA_029249355.1 Thalassotalea sp. | reverse complement strand
ATGTGCTTAATTATGTGCTTAATTATGACAATATATAATCATGAAAGTGTATAACCATGAAAGCATATAATCATGAATAAGCTTAAACACCTTGGTTTTTTCTTAAACCTATTAGCATTAGCTTTGTTTATTCCGGGTATTTTACAACCGATGTTTTCACTAACTATGGATGTGACCGCTCAAACAAATATCTCGCAATTGTCTTCTGAATTAATCAATAAAGAATTGTCATTGATCGCAACAATAAAAGAGCTATACCAAGATGAGCGGATTTTAGTTGCGGCATTAATTCTCTTTTTCTCGATTATTATTCCAGTGATTAAATCGGCATTAATATCATTTTCATATTTTACCAAGAATAATGTCTTAGCAAGAAAGGTCACCAGTTTTGTTAACGCTATTGGTAAGTGGTCAATGGCGGATGTTTTTGTTGTTGCTGTATTTTTAGCCGTTATGTCAACTAATCACGCTGAAACACAAACTGCGCATCAATTATCACTTTTTGGTTTTAAAGTAGATTTACTATTGAGTAGCGCTACGCTTTCAAATATAGGGGTGGGGTTTTACTATTTTACGGGTTATTGCATTGTCTCGATGATTGCCAGTCAACTTAGCTCTTACGCGTTAAGTAAAGATATATAACGTAACATTCTTCAGTGTACCAACTGAAAAACAAGCTTAAACATTTTATCGCAGATATAAAAAAACGCATTTTAGTTTAACTAAAATGCGTTTTTTCTAAAGAGGTATTTAACCGTTGATGAAATCAACACCTTCTTTAATATCAGCATTAAGTGTTGCTAACATATCGTTTTTCGCTTTTTCTTCAAAAGCAGATAACTTACCGTATGGTAAAATTTCCGCAATACCATTAGTACCAAGACGTACAGGATGAGCGAAAAATTCAGCATCACCGCCTTCAACATCTACGTAAGCATAATCTACAACTTCTTCGCCTTGCAAACCTTTCACTAAAGATAAACAAAAACGAGCAGCAGCAGCGCCCATAGATAAAGTAGCAGATCCGCCACCCGCTTTAGCATTTACAACTTCAGTACCTGCATTTTGAATGCGTGGTGTTAATGCAGCAACTTCATCATCAGAGAAAGTAACACCTTCAACTTGTGAAAGAAGTGGTAAAATAGTAGTACCTGAATGGCCACCAATTACTGGAACTTTAACCGTTGCAACGTCTAAGCCTTTAAGCTCTGCAATGAATGCTTCACTACGAATAACATCTAACGTCGTTACACCGAAAACACGGTTTTTATCGTAAGTACCTGCTTTTTTGAATACTTCAGCAACAATTGGTACCGTGCCGTTTACTGGGTTAGTGATAACACCAACCAAAGCTTTTGGACAGTTAGCAACAATGCCTTCTGCTAATGTTTTAATAATACCTGCGTTTACTGCGAACAAGTCAGCGCGATCCATACCTGGCTTACGTGGCATACCCGCTGGAATGATAACAATATCAGCACCCGTTAATGCATCACCTAACGAATCAGCACCGTAACCAGCAACTTTAACAGCAGTTGGTATGTGGCTAAGATCAACCGCTACACCTGGAACAACCGGTGCAACGTCATATAAAGATAACTCAGAACCAGCTGGTAATTGAGTTTTTAATAATAAAGATAACGCTTGACCGATACCGCCAGCTGCGCCTAATACTGCTACTTTCATTGGGTGTCTCCGAAAAATTTGAGTAATTACGTAAATATTTGCTGGCAAAAGATATAGTATTAGCCAACAAAAAACAATGTTTAATCGTGTAATGAGATATAAGGATAGCGTATAATTCAGACAACGAAATAATACTTAGGTATTATTTTGATTCGATTTTTAGGTTTTTATTGATAAGAAATGTGACTATTACTATGGCAACTATACAACAAAAACAAGAAGCACTCGTTCAAGCATTTAAAGACTTATTAAAAGCAGAGCAATTTGGCTCGCAAGGTGAAATTGTTGACGCGTTAAAACTGCAAGGTTTTGATAATATTAGTCAGTCAAAAATATCTCGTATGCTCAGTAAGTTTGGCGCAGTAAGAACACGTAATGCCCGTCAAGATATGGTTTATTGTTTACCTGCTGAATTAGGTGTGCCAACAGCTAAAAGTCCATTACGACAATTAGTGTTAGATATTGAACATAACGAAATGATGATTATCATTCGCACCAGCCCTGGTGCTGCACAATTAATTGCTCGTTTATTAGATAGTTTAAGTAAAAGTGATGGTGTACTTGGTACCATTGCTGGCGATGACACCATTTTTATCGCGCCCACTAACGTTGGCGAAATTCAACAAACGATTGAGAAACTAGAGTTATTGTTTTCTAAAAACTTAGCTTAACTAAATTTAACTAAGCTTAATAGCTTTTCATCAATCCGTTAGCTTTGCCCTAAGTTTGTCAGAAAATTTAAGCTCGGCGCAAAAAATGCTGCGCCTGTTTCGGCTTGGGTATATTTGAGCATATGATCAAAGTTGCCATGCTCATCCCCTTCGATCATACTTTTTAGCATCAATTCAAATGGCTGAGGTGAATTACAATAGGCCACAAAGAAAAGTCCCTGTAATTTCATATCACCATACGGCATGCTCTGACGTAATATTTCAACCGTATTACCTTCTTCATCTTTTAAGCTAGTACGTTTGATGTGAGACGTTTCTGGCTTATTTTCACTGGTATATTCTTCATTATCAATTTTGGTGCGAGCAAAAACATCTTCCTGCTCTTTCACTTTCATTCTATTCCATAAATTTAAATTATGGCGATAGCGTTGGATATGCAAATAACTACCACTGGCAAAGGTTTCATCCTCATCGTTTTTAATTAAAGCAACGTCTCGACGATGCCTTCCTTGTGGGTTTTCTGTGCCATCAACAAAGCCAGTTAAATCTCGACCATCAAGAAAACGAAAACCTCTAACTTGTTCAATTAACTCAACGCTGTCAGCTAATAATGCACAGACTTTGCCAGCGACAATATGATTTACATCAGCGCGATCACTTCTCACTTCAACATATAAATCATAATTTACTGATGGAGCAATGCGATCGTCACATTTGATTTCGCTAAAAGACTTTAAAGATTTTGGACGAGAATCAGGACTAAGCTCATCCCAATAATTCGCGCCAATAGCGACAACACCGGTTAAATTACTTTCAGAAAAACGGTCAGCATACTTATCAAATAAAGCAGGTAAGCGCGATAATGCTTGGCGAATATGCGCATTTTTATCATCTAAGACATTAAACAATAAATAATAGCCATGTAAGCTCGGCTCTGCACAAATACCAAATTGTTCTCTTGCCATACTGTCCTCAATAAATAAGCATTTTGCGATACATAATGTGATCACAAACCTTGTTACGGATAATAAACCTTTAATAAAGAAAAGAAAACATAGTTATTGAATAACGATGTTTACCCTCAGAATTAGCTCTAAATTGTTTATTCTGTGTATTTTAAAACATAAAAAAAGCAGCTCGAAAGCTGCTTTTTAGCGGAGTTAAATATTAATTAACCGTTTGTGAATTCTGGATAAGCTTCCATACCACAATCTGATTTATCAACACCTTCATACTCTTCTTCTTCAGTAACACGAATACCCATGGTTACTTTAAGTACATACCAAACCACAAAGCTTGTTACGAATACCCAAGTAAAGATAGTTGCCGCACCGATTAGCTGACCGCTAAAAGAAGCACCGTCATTAGTTACTGGCACTAATAACAAACCAAATAAACCAACAACACCGTGAACAGAAATAGCACCTACTGGATCATCAATCTTTAACTTATCTAAGCCGATAATTGAAAGTACAACAATAACACCACCAATTGCGCCAAATAATGTTGCTTGTAACGCAGTAGGAGTTGAAGGTTCAGCTGTAATTGCTACAAGACCAGCTAATGCACCGTTTAATGCCATGGTTAAATCAGCTTTCTTAAATAATACTTTAGCTAGAATTAACGCTGCAACAGCACCACCAGCCGCCGCTGCGTTAGTATTTAAAAATACCATAGCAACAGAATGTGAATTACCGATATCACCTAATTTCAATACTGAACCACCGTTAAAACCAAACCACCCCATCCATAAGATGAAAGTACCTAATGTTGCTAACGGTAAGTTAGAACCAGGGATCGCATTTACACGACCATCGGCAGTATATTTACCTTTACGAGCACCTAATAATAATACACCTGCTAATGCTGCTGAAGCACCTGCCATATGTACAATACCTGAACCGGCAAAGTCAGAGAATCCTAAGTCGCCAAGTGTGAACATGCCAAATACAGCATTGCCACCCCAAGTCCAGCTTCCTTCCATAGGGTAAATAAAGGCTGTTAATACCACAGTAAAAGCTAAGAAAGCCCATAATTTCATACGCTCAGCAACTGCACCTGAAACAATCGACATTGCGGTAGCAACAAATACTACTTGAAAGAAAAAGTCAGAAGCCGCTGAATAAATTGCGCCGCCAGTAAAACCATCTTCACGCTCTGCGAAAGATTTTAAAACTGCGTCAGCATCAACTGTTTCTATACCTGATAAGAAGAAACCGCCACCGTACATAATTTCGTAACCACATGCTAAATACATCATGCAAGAAATCGCATACAAAGCGACGTTCTTCGTTAATATTTCTGTGGTATTTTTAGCTCTAACTAAACCAGCTTCTAGCATTGAAAAGCCTGCAGCCATCCACATAACTAATGCGCCACACACTAAGAAGTAAAAAGTGTCCATGGCATATTGAAGATGAAAGATATTTTGTTCCATGATATTCCCCTAAAGTGCTTCTACGTCATTTTCGCCAGTACGAATACGTACAGCTTGTTCAAGGTTGTAAACAAAAATCTTACCGTCACCAATTTTTCCGGTGTAGGCTGATTTAGTGATGGTTTCAACTAAACGTTCAACAACATCATCATTTACGGCGACTTCAAGTTTAACTTTCGGTAAAAAATCAACTTGATACTCGGCACCACGATATAATTCGGTATGGCCTTTTTGACGACCAAACCCTTTTACTTCACTTACTGTTAACCCTTCAATACCGATTTCAGAGATGGCCTCTCGAACATCATCTAATTTAAACGGTTTGATAATTGCGCTAATAAGTTTCATTTATTACCCCTTTTTATAATTTGATAAGGAATATTCAATTGTTATACCAATAGAAATAAAAGCTTAATTAACATAGAGATAAGAAATAAAAACCATATACATCAATATTTTTAGCACCACATTGGTGCATAACATTAAAATTACTGATGATAGTTGGTGCACACTAGGGCGTGTTAAACTTTTGAGATGATTTTTGCAAATATTTGTTTGGTATTTATACAAAGCATTGCAAATGTAATGTGGTTATTCCACAACAAAGAGTAATAAGGTAGTAAAAATGACAAAAATAAAAAAACAGCGATTATGTTAAATAATCACCGTTTATAAATTTATATAATAGGAAGGAGTTTACTAATAAATCATTGCTGCACTTGGGTTTAATACGGCTAAAATCCCTAAACGTTCCATGTCGCAATAGTTGTTAGCAGAAGAAATAGCATCTTGTTTTAGATTTAAATCTTCCATTTTTTCACTGCTTAAAATATCACCTTGAACATGCGCTTTACATTGACGGTTAAGTAGCATCATTCGCTTTGCCATATATAATAACTTCGTTTCCATCGTGCTATGTTCAAAATCATCATCGTTTTGAAAACGAATAGGCTCAATTAAGTTATAAGGTAATTGCCAAAGCTTAAGTAATTCTCCCGTACAATCAGCAAAAGTAAAACCTAATACTTCTTGTTGCTTCAGCCATGGTAGCTCCTTTGAACTCACCTTGTTAGCTAATTCAACTTTTTCAGGTTGAAATTGCTGTACAACAAGCTCACCCAAATTGTGCAATAAACCTAAAATAAACAAGCGCTCAGCATTAGGAACGCCTAATTTGAACCCTAAATATTTGATCATTAATGCACAATCAACACTCTGCTCCCAAAATTCTTCTAAAAACTGAGGTGAAGCTGAAATTGATTTAAATGCTTTAGTGGTAAAATAAGCGATCACTAAATTATAAACTTCAGTAATACCCAACACCAAAACAGCCTTTGAAATGGTGTCTATTTTTCCTGGATAATTAAAGAAAGAACTATTCGCTAATTTTAAAATGGTACCCGCTAATGCAGGATCAATTAAAATCACATCAGCAATATCATCAATTGTCGACGCTTCGTCATCAATTAGCTCTTTAATACGAATAAAAGAATCTGACAATACAAAAATTTCACTCGCCTTTTCGGCGTAATCCATAGCATCCATAATGATTACCTTTTTAATAAAAGCGATGAAAAAATGCTATAAAAGCTCAATAAATAATAACTCACTTACACTTTCCTTAAACGATGATAGTGTGAAAACCTTATCTTTCACTTTGAGTATAGACTCAATTTTAGAGTTGTTTGAATTAATTTACTGAAGCATGAATATGATAAGAAGAAAATTTTCTAATGTTAATTACGCCGGTATCAAAAAACAAATATTGCCCTTTAATACCGATTAACTTACCGGTAACTTCAGGGTTTTTATCAAAGTTATGAGAAGTGATTTTTGTCGGAAACACTTCAACAGGAAAATTTAACTCAACAATATCACTGGATAATTGCTCAACTGATTCTTCACCAAATTTTAAACGAATATCATTCAATTTATTAGAGATTTGTGGAATTAATTCCTTCGACTTTTCAACTAAGTCAATAGGTTCAGCATTACCTTTTAACATGGTGCGCCAATTGGTTTTATCAGCAATAAATTCGGCAAGTGCTATCTCAACTAAGCCAGATTGTAAGCGAGTGTTCACTTTAAATATAGGCAATGCTTGAGTTGCCCCTTGATCAATCCAGCGAGTCGGTATTTGCGTATGACGAGTAATGCCCACCTTTAGCCCAGAAGTATTCGCTAAATAAACATAATGTGGAACAAAACAATTAGCCTCTCCCCATTCTGGCTCACGACATGTGCCTTGTTCAAAATGACACGTTTCTGGCTTCATAATACACATATCGCATTGCGCCAATTTTTGCATACACGGGAAACAATACCCCTGTGAAAAACTTTTTTTAGTTTTTCGTCCACAATGCTTACAACTAATATGTTCATGATAAATAAGCGTTAGCTGTTTACCTATCAATTCATTCAAAGGCAACAATTGATCACCTATAGGCAATTGATAATTTACCCGACCTTGCGCATCTAATTGCGCAGTCATCTTCTTTAATGCTCCGACTTCTGTTTGCATTGAGCTACCACTTATTAAAATTTTATAGCGACATGTTAAGGAAAAATGGCACACTACTCCATCGAAAATTAAAAAAGTATTACGATCAAATATGACAACCTGCTCAAACTGGTATGTTTATCTCTTACGCTGTGCTGATAACAGCCTTTATACCGGCGTTACCACAGACATTGAAAGGCGAGTTCAAGAGCATAATCACTGCAACAAAAAAGGTGCAAAATATACACGTGTACGCCGACCCGTTGCACTTGCCTATCAGGAAAGTGCTATAGACAGAAAAACAGCCTGCCAGCGTGAATATCAACTAAAGCAACTAACTAAGCCAGAAAAAGAACAACTCGTTTCATCTTTTAAAAATTAGCTTTGGTACAAGTGTACGCTCAACCCCTTGTTTTTACTGGTCTGCTTTGTAAGTACATCCTTATATTTTTTCGATTTTTGTTAAAACAACTGATAGAATACGTCGGTTTTGTGTTGATTGAGTAATATCTATTTATGTTTTTAGAAAGTTATTGTAATAGTGCGGCGGGGAAAATAAATTTCACTCGTCAGCAAGCGAGCGATTTTGCAAAAAAAGTGGCCGATGATTTTAATCCGCTTCATGACGTAGATGCAAAAAGATTTTGCGTGCCTGGCGACCTCCTCTTTTCTTTAACATTAGAAAGATCAGGTCTTTCTCAAGAAATGAAATTTACTTTTTCTGGCATGGTCAATGACGGAATCGACTTAATATTCCCAGAGAATATCGAATCGCATGCCGCAATAATTGATGATAAAAATAAAGAATATCTAACGGTAGATGTTAGCGGTAAAAACACGAAGAACCCAGCAACTATTAGCGCATTAATTAAAGCTTACGTGGAATTTTCGGGACAAACTTTTCCTCATATTTTAGTCGCTTTAATGGCTGAAAATAATGTCATGATCAACCCTACTCGCCCAATGGTGATGTATGAAAGCATGAGCATTCACCTTGATACGCTTGATTTTAACCAAGTGAAATTAGCACTTGCAACGCCAACTTTATCGATTGATGGTAAACGTGGTGTAGCAGATTTAACGTTTAACTTAATGTCCGACGGTGAAAAAATAGGTCATGGGAAAAAGCACATGCTTTTAAGTGGCTTACGTACATACGAGCAATCCGTGATTGATTCTATCGTTAATGAATACAATGATAAAAAAGCTAAGTTTATAGCGTAAATTATATATTAGTTATACCTTAGTTATATCTTAGTTATATTTAACTCTTTGAACAGAACTTCGTTTATTAAAACTACATAATTTCCATAACGAAAAAGCGTACTTAATCAGTACGCTTGTTTCGTTAAATTATACTCACTCGTCATATTATCTATTTCGATATTTAAACTTCAACCACATTCTATCAAGCTGAACGGCACTTTTTCTCATCATTCGCTGACAACGTTTCAACCAGACTTTTGCCCAATCATACTGCAAGCTTAATAATGCCAAGCCTAAAGGCAAAAAGATAATCGCTGGCCCCGGCAGTAGAATAAATATCAAACCTATAGCAACCAATATAAAACCAACAAGCGTTATCAAAGAGTTCTTTATTTTTAATATCATCATTCCTACCCTTAATTGAAGCTATTTCTGCAAAGCTAAAATATTTAAGCTAAATACCTATTTCTACATTACTAAGCAATATTCAATCCATGATAAAAGTTAATAAAATACAAAAGGTTACTATAAGGATGAAACTATATAATTGTTAAAAACACCAAAAATTCGCTTTTTAGTTACGTTAATTTTGATATTGACGATCAAAAACCTCCTGCTGTTCTTGTTCATCTTCAAGACAATAAGCAAAAACTTTCGTCGACTTTGGCATCTTACATTTTTTAGGTTGTTGATAATAATCGAGCCATGCTTGCTGCTTAACGCCTTTAAACTTCGCTTTTATTGTCAATTTATTAGAGAAACTTAAAGTGTCTTTTGTCGGAATTTTATAGAAAGGTGTCTGAGATAACGAGGAGTTAACTTTGGATTTTTGTTTAGCCTTTTTTCGCTTCTTATTTGGTAGCTTTCCTTGTTGGCATTGCCACCATTTATCACGTGCCTTTTGTTCTCGTTCAGCTAACGAACGTCCTTTTTTATTACTATAACCCGCTCGTTGTTGCGATTGAATATTACGAAGTTTATCAAAATAAGGTTGGCAGGCTTTTTTAGTTGCCAGCACTGAAAACGAATTTAGTATAAAAATTAAACCAATAAAATAAGGGAAACGCATTAGCTTTCCAAATCAACAATCCATGTTAATTTTTCAGTGTAGTACAACTTTCAATTTATTCAGCGAAAATTGAATTCCTGACTATACTTTTTTCATCAACCGCTGAACACGGACGTTCATCATGACATCAAAAATTAACTCTTTCGTTACTGCTATTTGCTTTTCTTATTTCTTAAGCTTTGGAATTATGGCACAAGAGTCATCTCCTATTTCTTCAAACTCTTCTATTCAGTTATCGTCCCACCCCTCGAACCAACACTCTAAACAACCCCCGATTCAAAAAGGCGTGGTAATGGATGAAGCAATCAATGTGAAAGACTATTGGGTGAGTGAAAAACTCGATGGCATTAGAGGTTATTGGAATGGTGAAAAGTTACTTACCCGCTCAGGTAATGAAATAAAAGCACCAAGTTGGTTTACAAAAGGTTGGCCGAAAACATTTTTGGATGGTGAAATATGGAGTGAAAGAAACGCATTCGAGAGTATAAATTCTTGCGTTTCCCAGCAAAAAGAAAATAACAACTGCTGGCAAAACTTACAGTTAATGATTTTTGATCTACCAAGCCATAAAGGAAGATTTTCACAACGCATCATCGCCATGCAAACATTGATCAATGGAAACTACTCACCTTACTTACAAATGATAGAACAAGTAAAAATTGAATCTAAGAGCGATCTTTACAAAAAACTTGAGCAAGTGATTAAGATTAAAGGCGAAGGATTAATGCTTCATCATAATGATGCTTTTTATAAACAAGGTCGTAATAAGCATTTAATGAAATTAAAAAAATATCAAGATGCTGAAGCAGTAGTTATTAAACACCTTAAAGGAAAGGGAAAATACCGAAAAATGCTTGGCTCTGTACTCGTAGAAACACCATCTGGACTGCAATTTAAAATAGGCACTGGTTTTTCTGACCAGCAACGGAAAAACCCACCACCCATTGGCTCAATTATAACGTATCAATATATTGGTAAAACCAAACGAGGTGTGCCAAGATTCGCAAGTTTTAAGCGAATCAGAAAGCTTAATTAGAGCTAAAGTTAAAAAGCTTAATTACAGCACTTAATAAAAAAGTAAAGGAACGTTATGGAATTTCATTTGTGGCTATCGTTAGCCTTAATTTGTGTCATGGGCGCATTGTCACCGGGGCCAAGTCTTGCCGTTGTGGTAAAAAACACGCTATTTGGTGGCTCTAAACAAGGTTATGCAACAGCTATCAGCCACGGCTTTGGCGTTGCATTATATGCGGCTTTAACAGCGCTAGGCATTGGCGTTGTAATTGTTCAATCTCCAGTGCTTTTCTCTTTTATCCAATATGCGGGTGCTGCCTTTTTAGTGTATTTAGGCATCAAAGCGTTAATGAGCAAAAAGCAAAACCTTGATTTTCAAGAGAACGAATCAATCGATGAAGTTAATAAACAAACCATAAATGGTTGGCGAGATGGCTTTTTAATCGCGTTTCTTAATCCCAAGTTAGCGATATTCTTCCTAGCATTATTTAGTCAATTTGTTGATGCCAATGCAAGTTATCAGCAAAAAATCATCATGGTTTCAACGGTTGGGATCATCGACACTTTATGGTACTTAATTGTCGCTTTTATGTTTTCTCGTGGCCCTGTTTTAGAAAAACTAAAACGTAACAGCCATATTATCGATAAAATCACCGGCAGCTTTTTAATCTTGCTGGCGGCTAGAATTATCGTGAATTAAAATCTTGTTGATCTATAAGTATGGCGGTATTACGGTAAATATTTAAAACGTAATACCTTCAACCCTTTGCCTTTTTCAGCTTCAACAAACACGTCAGGATTGAAAATTTTATTCTGAAAAACACATTCTGGACATTCTCGTTCAACTTCTGATAATAAAAAACTTTCATCTAAATCAGGTGAGTTCAAACATAATAAAATTTCTGCTTCAGGCTTCATCAACTGGGGAATACGTTTGATAATTTTTTTATAATCACGTGCTATATCAACACTACCTTTTTGAAACGAAGGCGGATCGCACACTAAAATATCGTAAGGCCCATACTTTTTCAGTCGGCCATAAGACTTAAAAATATCAACACCCTCAAACTTTACTCGACTAAGATCTTGTTTGTTTAATTTATGATTATCTCGACCTTTCGATAAGGCCGCTTTTGCCATATCAATATTAATCACTTGCTCTGCGCCACCCGCAAGCCCTGCAATAGAAAACGCACAAGTGTAGGCAAATAAATTTAATATTTTTTTATCTTGAGCATTTTCTAATAGCCACTTTCGACCATTCGACATATCTAAAAACAAGCCTAAATTTTGCGATTTTCCTAACTGAATATGAAATTTAAGATCATGCTCTTCAACAATTGTTTCAGTAATATTTTCGCCCCATAACACATCAATTGGCGCATACTTTTGATAACGATGTTGCACCTGAATTGATAAGCACTTTTCTTGAAAAGCATCTAATTTTGATAAAGCGTCAACTTGCTCAGACAGCCACTCCGCATCAGCAGCTCGATACAAGGTGATAAGGATTACAGGAGAAAACCAATCAACGTTGACATGCTCAAGTGTTTTATAAGCATGACCTCTGCCATGGAAGAGTCGCTGGCATTGGTTTAAATCGATCGTTTCAAGGTTTTGTGTAATATATGAAATCATAAGAGGTTGTTGAAAGTGTAAAAAGAAAGGCCGAATAATTATATCAAATTATTCGGCCTTTTTATTGTTAGTTTTAAATACGCCTAAGCCATTAAATTAGAAGCCAAATAAACTCATACCAAAGAATTTCGTTGCTACAGTATTAATGAAGATGAATAAAACAATAACCGGAATAAAAGTGCCTAATGAAAAGTTCACATACTTTTCAACCCATGAACCTGCATAGCTGTCACTGCCTTCTGATAATTCAGCAGTAAGTTGCTTCTTCTTCCAACGATAGCTAACAAACATACACAATAAAAAGCCGTTTAAAGGTAAAATTGTGTCGTAAAAAATATCATAAACCACATCAAAGAATGAGCGCGTACCACCAGCATAGCTAGTAAATTCAGTAAAAAATGCCACCATACCAAATGAAACAGTAGCAAAAATAGCCAACGTTCCCGCGGTCATTAATAAAATGGTAAGCGCTTTTTTACGGCTATGGCATTTTTCAGTGACCAAATAAGAAACAGGCACTTCTAAGATTGAAACCAAAGAAGTAATTGCCGCAAAGAACACTAATAAAAAGAAAAATGCCGCGACTAAACTTGCTCCGATATAACCAATGGACACCTGTAAAGCTAAGAAAATTTTAGGTAAGAATGTAAAAATCAATGATACAGAACTATCACTTAACTCCGCGGTATTTACTTCAGGATTAAACGAGAAAACAGCTGGCAGAATCATTAAACCTGCAGTAAAGGCTACTGCAGTATCAGTGATAGCAACTAATTTAGCTGAGTTAGCAATATCTGTTTTGTTATTAATATAAGAGCCATAAGTAATTAAAATCCCCATTCCTAATGACAATGAGAAAAACGCTTGAGAAAGTGCGCCATTTATTACCGACGGTGTTATTTTAGAAAAGTCAGGAATAATGAAAAACTTCACACCGGCGATCGCATTATCCAAAGATAAAACAAAAATCACCATCAAGATAAGCATGACAAATAAAGCAGGCATTAATACTTTCGCTGCTTTTTCAATACCATCTTTAACGCCGGCCACCAAAATAAAATTGATAATGCCAGCGACAATAGCCATTGCTAAGAAAAGATAAGGGCTATTGATAAAAATACCAAAACCTTCACTACTGGCAAGAAAGTCTAAATTTCCCGTTAAGGTTAAAGCAATGTAACCAAACAACCATACCGTTAGCACCATATAAAATACGGCAATCATAAATGGGGTTAATACACCTAAAAATCCTGCGGCTCCCCAAGCTCTGCTACCACCACTTAATGATTTATATGCACCAACCGGTTCTTTTTGAGTCTTTCGACCCACTGCCATTTCGGCAATCATTACCGGTAAACAAATGAAAAACACAAATAATGCGTACATTAATAAAAATGCACCGCCACCATTTTTTGCTGCGTTTACAGGGAAACCAACCAAGTTGCCGATACCAACAGCGGAGCCTGCAGCCGCCAATATAAAACCGATGCGTGAGCTAAAATGTTCTCTAGATGCAGTCATGATGTCCTTCTTATAATAATTTTTGCTTGTTATAATTTTTATTCGGCAGCCTCTTAAATTGTGAAGTGCCTTTATTTTTGTTGCTCGATGCTAACAAGGTTTCATTCGAAAGTCTTGCCTTACCTTACCGTTAACGTAAACGTTGTGTACAGAAAAGTTCACCTTTAGTACATGCCTCGGTAAAAAAGATATTAAAACCAATAGATTAATTTCTTAAACTCGTTAACGTGTGAATAATTTAGCATCCATAATTTGTAATATATTCGCTGCTTCTTGGCTGGCAAAGTCAGCGGCAGCATTCAAATCATCCGTTGAAATAGCTAAACTTTTGCATAACGATTCATCAATGGTGTCGTCATAATTAAAAATTTCAGGATGTGAATCAACTAACGCTAATCGGGATGCTAAATATAAAACTTTGACATCTTTATTAATTTGAATGGTATGTGCTTCGTTGTAATGACGAATAGGCAAAATAATTTTTTCTGGAATTTGCCAAATCTTTAATAATTCAGCAGAAACATCGGTATAACTAAAGCCTAATAATTCATTCTGTAATTGCCAGGGTAGATTTTCTGGTGAATAATTTTCACATTCTTTTGCAATTTCAGGACTAATTTTAGCGACAATTAACTCGCCAAAATTTTGTAATAAGCCAGCAACAAATAAACGCTCGATATCACGAATACCTGATTTAATTGCCAAGTTCTTTGTCGCTAAACCACAAAAAACACTCATTCGCCAAAATCTTTTTAAATCAATCGCTTGATTAGAAAAATGTTTAAATGCAGACGCCGCTACATCCACCAGCATCATGTTATAAATAGCTTGCGTACCAATAATGGTAATGGCACGAGAAATAGTACTAATTTCACCGGGAAAACTATAAATGGCACTATTAGCAATTTGTAATAATCGAGAAGTCATTGATGGGTCTACGCTGATCACATTAGCAAAGTCTTCAATGGTCGAGTTCTCATCCTCCATTAATGATTTCACTTTAAAACAAGCGTCAGGAAGTGCAAAAGAACCATTCGCTTGAATAGCGTATTCATGAGCATTCATATTTAATAATGTCCAATAATATAAGTGGTTTGAGTGTAACTGGTTGTACTGTTGAAGAAAACAAAAAAGCGCGACATTTTCATGTGGCGCTTTTTAAATTTTTCAATAACGTCTATTTCAATTAACTATAGCTCAATTATCTATAGTTCAACTAATTACAGGTTATTGAGCAAAGGTTTTCCCGAAGAAATCACCTTCGTTCCACACTGGACGATTTTCACCGTTCGCAATTTCAACACCAATCATCATATTCACCTCAGCAAAGCTTGCTGCTGCATCCCAACGGATCGGTAAATCAATTTGATCACTGTGTTGGTGATAATGATTTTTTAAGAAATCGCCAAACATTTTGCCACCATCAATTTCAGGATCTTTTGATTTAAAGCCTGTCATTAAGAAAACTGATGGAATACCGGCTTTAACAAAGCTGTAGTGATCGCTACGTGTAAATAAGGCTTGTTCAGGCATTGGATCAGGGCTCAAGCTAATATCAATTTTTTTCGCCGCTGATTCAACAATATTACCTAAGGTAGAATGTGTTGAACCAAACGCAATAACATCAGCAAACGGGTATAAAATTAACGGCATATCTAAGTTAACATTAGCGACCATCTGCATCACTGGAACCGTTGGGTTATTAGCAAAATAACTAGAACCTAATAAGCCTTTTTCTTCGCCTGTTACTACAACAAACAATACTGAACGCTTTGGTTTTTCAGGCAAAGAAGCTAACAAACGAGCAGTTTCTAATAAAATTGACACTCCTGAAGCATTATCTAAAGCACCATTATTAATCGTATCTTCTGCTTCGCCTTCTTTATGGTCATCACCGTGTTTGCTTACACCGATGTGATCTAAATGTGCACTAAAAACTACATACTCATTTTTTAATACCGGGTCACTACCTTCTAACGCAGCAACTACGTTCGGGCTAGTAATTTCTTCATGACGAGACTTACTTGCCATCGTTACTTTTGCAGCTAAATCAAAGCCTTTAATACTTTCATTTGCTGTATCGCTTGCGAAAATATCCGCTAAGCTTTTTTCTGAACCAGCAAATAACGCTTCAGCACGTTCATGGTGAACATATGCGCCACCTTTAATTTCTGGATATTTACCAAATGGCTGACCGTCTTTTCCAACCCAGCTTAAACGAGGTGTTCCTGCATATTTAGCAGATGTTTCAAAACTACGTACTTTTTCACGTTTAGGCGTATGAATGGTAATAAAACCTACTGCGCCACGTTCAGCAGCATGACGAATTTTTTCACGTCCTGAGCCTAAGTGAGCACCTTCTTCAGACGGTAAATCGTCAGGACGTCCCGTTAGAACAACAACAATTTTACCTTCAACATCTAAGTTATGGTAATCATCGTAACCAAACTCTGGAGCAATCACACCGTAACCTGCAAATACAGTATCAGCTTTCACCATTGATTCGTTTTCAAGTGCAGAACCAGACATAATAAAATCATCTTGGAAAGTTAAATCAACTGTACCTGCCCCATTTTCAATGCTCATTTTTGCACTGCCATCTTCTAAAAAGGCCTTACGAAAAGTAACAACTTGTTCATACGTATCATGATCGCCTTGAGGTAATAAGCCTAATTGCTTAAAATTTGATTTAACATAATTCGCTGCAATTTGATGACCTTCGCTACCCGTATCACGACCTTTTAATGTGTCGTCAGCTAAAAATTCAACATGCGCTTTAATACGTTCAGCATTAACTTTTTCTGGTTGAGCACTCACTGTTGACTCAGTTTTAGCGGCTTGCTGCCAGCAACCTGTTAGTACAGCAAGTGACAATAAACTTGCCGAAGTAAATAATTTAAGTTTCATGTAAATCTCTTTAGATATGATTAAAAATTGATTTCATAGCAATAAACTATGAAGTGCATTTACTATATAGTTAGCCCTGAAAAATTACCAGTACCACTCATCGTAGATATGTGACAACTAATCGATTCATCTTGATATTTGAGTGCCGTTTAGAAAATAATCGGCACCCCTTCATCTTGCTTAACGTTTTCAGTGACAATATAAGTATGGGTATGTGATATCGCAGGTAAAGCAACTATCTCTGAAAGTATTTCTCGATATGACTCTATATTTCCAAAACGAATTTTTATTAAATAGTCAAAGCCACCAGCAACAAGATGACATTCAGCAACTTCTTCAATTTTTACCACTTCACTTTTAAATTCGTTAAAAACGTCACCTGTTGTTCGATCTAAAGTCACTTGAATAAAGGCTTTCATTCCATAATTAAGTTTACTGGCATTTAAAAAAGCACCATAACGTTCAATATAGCCATCGTTTTCTAATCGCCTTACTCGCTCTAAACATGGGCTAGCACTTAAATTAACTTTTTTTGCTAGATCCGTATTAGAAATTCGCCCATCTTTTTGTAAAGAGTCTAATATAGTTAAGTCGATGCGATCTAGGGTACGCGCTTTAGTTGAGCTTGTATGAAGCATATTCTATGGCCTTTATTGCATATTACAGTAAATTATCTTGTGTTTTTGCATATTACGCAAACACATTCTGTTTAATAAACTATAAAATTCGCTACCAAAATATTACAACTAATAACTTTGATAGGTACTTTTAATGCTATTCACTGATTCTTTAATTACTCAAAACAGCATACGTCAAAAAATTCGTGAATTTTACCGGATTGATGAAAATGATGCCGTAGACCATATTCTTCCTTTAGCTGAAGTAAATGTAAGTGCCAGAAGTCGCGCTTGGGAAAGAGCACGAAAAATGGTATTACAAATTCGTCAAGACCAAGCTGGTAATGGCGCCATAGATGCTTTGTTAAAAGAATACTCCCTATCAAGTGAAGAAGGTGTGGTATTAATGTGTTTGGCTGAAGCTTTGCTTCGTGTACCTGATAAACATACTCAGGATGCATTAATTAGTGACAAAATTTCTCAAGGACAATGGAGCAGTCATTTAGGCAGCAGTGATTCATTGTTCGTAAACGCTTCATCTTGGGGCTTATTAATCACTGGTTCTATGGTGAGTTATGCTGATAAACGTAATCAAGACAGCTTTGGCTTGTTGAAAAAAACCATTGGTCGTTTAGGCGAGCCGGTAATTCGTAAATCGATGAATTATGCCATGAAAATTATGGGTAAACAGTTTGTTATGGGTGAAACCATCACAGCGGCAACTGAACGAGCAGCCACAAAAGAGCAACAAGGTTACGTTTATTCATACGACATGCTTGGTGAAGGTGCCCGCACTATGCATGATGCAGAACGTTATTTAAAAGCTTATCAAGACGCGATTGTCACCATTGGTAATACTGCAGTTGCATCAGGTAAAAATGATCCTCGTAAAGTGCCCGGAATTTCAGTTAAGCTTTCCGCTATTCATCCTCGTTACGAATTTACGCACAAAGCACGTGTCATGGCTGAAATTGTGCCAAAACTAAAAGCACTTTGTTTGCAAGCAAAATTCTACAACATAGGTTTAACAGTTGATGCGGAAGAGTCTGAGCGATTAGATATTTCTTTAGATATTATTGAAGCCGTCTTTTGCGATAATGATTTAGCCGATTGGAATGGTTTTGGTATTGCACTACAAGCGTACCAAAAACGCGCTATTTTTGTGGTTGATTGGTTACGTGAATTAACCGAAAAAGCAGGCCGAAAAATGATGGTTCGCTTAGTTAAAGGCGCGTACTGGGATAGTGAAATCAAAAATGCTCAAAAAGATGGCCATCAACATTTCCCTGTGTTCACTCGTAAATCATCTACCGATGTTTCTTATCACGCTTGTGCAAACAAACTTTTAGCCTACAGAGATACGATTTATCCGCAATTTGCTACACATAACGCTTATACAGCGGCGACTATTGTTGAACTTGCGGGCGATGATAAAGAAGGATTTGAGTTTCAGTGTTTACATGGCATGGGCGATTCGCTTTATGATCAAATCGTCAGTAATGAACACATTCAATGTCGAATCTATGCGCCTGTAGGTCAACATGAAGATTTATTAGCCTATCTTGTTCGTCGTTTATTAGAAAATGGCGCCAACTCTTCTTTTGTCAACGCCATTGTTGATGAAACTCAACCGGTAGAATCTTTGCTTGAAGATCCGGTAGAAAAAACGCAACGCTTAAAAGATAAATACAATAACCAAATCATTAAACCTATTGCTTTATACCACGATAAAAAAGGTGAAGGTCGTGATAACGCTAAAGGTTTAGATTTAACCGATATTAATAGCATTACACCATTAAAAGCATCATTAGATCAGTGGTTTGAAGATAGCTTAATGTACAAAAATGACGTTCCTGAAGGCGCTATTGCGGTTATGAACCCGGCGAATCACAATGAAGTTATTGGCTTTCATCAACCCCATGATAAAAGCGATATGCTTGCGATGATAGATACCGCGCATTCAACTTTTGATTCATGGT
>JAQWHO010000207.1 GCA_029249355.1 Thalassotalea sp. | reverse complement strand
TACCAGTCCCCGTTAAATCGCCACTATACGTTTTATCAATTAGCAATCGCCCTGATGGGTTTTCATCTTGTTGAGGGGTGAGGTTTATTTCAAATATTCCTTTTGCAGACATAACTTCTTCCTTATTAATTTTATGTATTTGATTAAATTTTATTTCATTAAGTTGTACTTGGCTATATTGAACTTGAGTAGAGAATGCTTGACTAGATATACTGGTGATGATGATTAAAACGATATTAATGATTTGTTTCATACTTAGTCTCTTTATTTGAACTTTATAATATTGTCATTTTTTACAGCAACTAAGGTATTTTGGTAAACCCTATACACTCATTCATTTCTATTTTATAAGGCATGTTTACCCTTGAAGAATATCACTATTAAAATTTGTCAAACAAAGTCTATATTAATTAACATTCATTTATATGACTAAAATGAATGTTCATTATTTATATCACTCGGTTTCATCATTACCTGAACCTTTCTTCTTTTGTAATTTACTTCCTATCGCGAGGCCTATTGCAATACCAATGGCTAATCCAGCGCCAATATTGCCAATTGCAGTCCCAAAAGCAACTCCTACACCAACGCCAATAGCAATACCAGCACCAATCCCTGATTCGTTACATTCGAATAGATTACTTTTCTTTTTTGGATCTGAGCTCATATGAAACCTTCTTTTAACACATGATAATTTTCGACTATTATTCGACTATTTGATTTAACTATACTGATTTTTCATATGCTAGTGATAACCATTGAACGACTTCATCATCAATATCGATAATATTATTTAGCTGTATTCTATGCGTACACATGGTGCCAAATGGACCAGAGTCTTCTAAACGATTTTGCACTGCTATATCTTTTAACTTTAATCCCAAATCTATTCTAGTTTTAGTCGCTGGCTTTATTAAAGCAAATTGTTTTTTTCGAATTAAACTAACACTTCCTTTTTTAGGCGAAATAACGACATCGTTTCCTAATTTCTCAACCAAAGAAATAAGCATTTCATAAATAGGCGTTAGTGACTCCTTTCCTTTATATTGAGCGATAACGAGATCTTCAGAAGAAATATTATTATCGTTAGATAAAGTGACTATGGTATTCGCAAATCCATGACTAACACCGTATTTCGTTTTTAAAAACTTTACTGCCACTGTGTGTTTCTCAAAATTTTCTTTTGCTAATATCAATAGCCACTCATCAAGTGCTTTGCCTGTTTTTTCTGGCATGTTATTGATCATTGTTTGCAGTGCTTTATCCATATTCTCACCTTGAAGCTTTATATCTAACAATTAAAACATCATTGCTAAATTATTAGACGATAGTTATTAAGTACAAATAACTTTTGAAACGAAATAATTCAATATCTCGTGATTTTGATTTAAGCGAATACACTCTACTCATTTATTGTAAAAACCTTTGTTCATCTTCGATAAAGCAAGCTTCAATTGGTAATGGACGATTCTCTCTATCAGTCAGCCAGCACTCGTCATAAATTGAACAATAACAAAGTTCGATACTGATTAACTTGTCAGCTTCTGCAAGTTTTTGTGCATCATTCCCGGTGTATGAAACTGGGGTAATGTTTTTTTGTGGTGATAAGGTTCTATTACTAAGGTGCGACTGTCGAATATTTTTAAAGGCTTCAACATCTTTCCACATTTTTAGATACTTGCTGCCATCATACACTTTAGCATATTTGATTATAGCCGGCCCTGTACCGCTATTATTCACACCATAGCTAAAAGCGTTACTATTGTAACTTCTAAATATTTCTAATCTTGGCCACACTGATGCTCTGGCATATTCTCGATCAACGTAGGCCGAATATATTGAGGTAAATGCTGTTACCAGACCAATTAGAAGCGCTGATAAAGCGACTATCATTTCTGGATTTTTATACCATTTTTGATTTTGCATAAATTAACATTTCCAAATTTTAAGCGTGATAAACATCAAGCCTGTTAATGTTTTGTTAATAATTTAAAGTTGGAAGTAGAATAAGTGACGAAACCGAAAAAGCCAATAGTATTTAATAAACTTTCGACTAGGGGCTATTTAGGCGGTAAAAATTAAGTGCGTGAACATTTATCGATAATATTTTGTATGAAAGGGATAAGTTATACTTTGAAGTAGCGCAAAGACGAGTGCTTTGCGCGAAAGTTTTGCTCGATTATATTATTAGAAATAGTTGATTTATACGATGATAGTTTTAATCCCAATCATCATAATAGTCTTCATCAAACTTTCGCATTCGACGAGCTTCC
>JAQWHO010000206.1 GCA_029249355.1 Thalassotalea sp. | reverse complement strand
CTTTTGCAACTTGATTGTACGACTCACAAAGGGTTCGACTCTCTCGCCATGCTTTTACAAAGTTAATAACTGAGGCTCTTTTAGCGGCAGTATTGCCTACTAGATCTTGAATATCTTTAGGAAGTTTATCGCTAGTCTCTTTATCAAGTGAAAGTGGTAACAAATGCGCAGATAAACTTTGCGCAAAGTTTGAATCACCAACTTTGGCACCAGATGAATGAAGGCCATGATAACAATCAGTCACCAATAATTTTGTTATTAAATCTTTAATCGAAGGAATAGTTGAAGGGGTCGAACCTCCTTCACTTTCATCACTAGTAACTTTATCTGTTAGCCAATAGTTCGCTGACAAATAACCAAACTCTTCAAGTACCTGTTGCCAAAATGAGTTGTCCAACCCAAATTTTGCTATCTCTTCAAGTATCTCGTCAGCTTGTTCAGTCGAGTTACTATATTTACTGATTAGCTCATTTAATACAGCAGTAAAGCTCATTGTTTCAACTTTGGCTAACGTTGCCACCATTGCTAGTTCTAATGCATTTTTATCGGCATTATTCGGCAGTAATTTTCGTAACTTCACATAACGTTGCTTGTTACCAAAGAACTTCTTATAGCGGCTAACTAACTGACGAAACTCCATTCTCATGCCTAATTCATTCAGGATCATAGAACTAGAATCTGCATAAAATTGTTGGGCATATAAACGGATATCAAATAGCCAGTCTCTTGTTGGCTCGTTAACTGGCTTATTGCTATACAGTAAAAATTTCTGCTCCGGCTCTAACAACTCAATACGTTGCTTAATCTCGAAGTGAGATTCATCATCAAGCAATATTGTGGTAATACTAGCCGAACTCAACTCAGCACTTATATCAGAAAACTGCTCCTGAAATTCGATATCTTCATCTTGCCAGAATACCAATCGGCATTTTTCAAATTTGGCAAGGATTCCTTGTTTTAATTGTTCTAAGTTCATATTTAATCAATGGAATTAAGCTAACTCAATTTCATCCTTACATTTGTTTTTATTTTTCACTTTTTCGCTTGGCTTAGTTGATCGCCCAATAATATTTTGTTCACAGAGTGTTTGGATTCTAGTATCTACTTTTCTATTGCCACCTGTTATCAATGTAAGATCAAATTTAGCACGACTTAGCATAACGTAAACGGTATTTTTACTTGTAACATTCGTTAATGGTGCAATAACAACAGGGAACTCACGACCAGCAATATCGCTGATAGATACAAATAATATCTGAGCTGTATTATCTAGGTGATCATCAATATTAAATGTATAATCATTACTCTTTATCAATGACGTGAGTCGATTTAAGCTTTTTTCATTTTCATAAAAAATAACTAACGGGAAAGAGCTGGTAAATGCCTCTTTTATGTATTGAAGTTTCGTTTTTACCAACAAATGAAAATCACTATCTTGGTTTACAAAAACTAGTTGAGGCTTATTAAACCCAATTTGATCATCGAAATAGTCAGCTTTTAAATCACAAATGTCTCTATCCAATAAAAGTTGACGGTAGTTATAGCTTGCAGCACCTAACTCATAAGTTTGTCGAAAGTTGTGTCTTAACTGGTAAATATTTAAAACACCATCTATTTCATAATTTTCTTTACCTATGAGATTTTTCCACGAGCCTATACCATCATTATTTTCAGTTTGAGACTCATCACCAGCGAGAACGACACTTTCAGCTTGTAATCTGATCAACTCAATTGCTATAGCAGAAACATCCTGAGCTTCATCAATAATAACAGTATGTAAGCTATTGAGGTGAGGATAATGCTTATTACAATAAAGTTTCACGATCCCTTCAAGCTCATTGTCATCGATATATAATGCTAAACTATTTGGCGACAAAAGCTCTTTGGTGATATTCTCCTTAAACTGTGTTAACTTTTTATACAGTTCTTCTATTTCAGAGGCTAATCTCTCTTTTCTTTTTTTTATTTCTTTATTTTTATTACTAGCATACTTATCTACCTGATCTTTGATAGCTGTCTGTTCACTTAATGTTAATTCATCATTCCCTTTACTCAGCCCTAATCTACGTAGAACTGATTTTTTATTTTTTTCTAACCGACTCTTCGTGAGCTGCGACGTTAACTTTTGAGTTTCTTCCCTTAGCTTACTTACATTAGTGCTAATCACTTTATCATTAGCAATTCTCTGATTTCGTAATTTACGGGCTAATGAAAGAAAATCAGTTAGTTTCAATGTGAAGCTGTCAGAGCCAACAACATGACGTTTTAATTCTTTAAACTCATCTCCCTCTTGATTGAAGCGGCTCGAAGATAGTAAGTCGATATTTGTTAGCTTTTCATAATTTGACACCAGATCACTAACAATTTTAGAAGCACTAATTAGCAATTCTTCAGTTACTGTATTTTCAGAACTAGAAAACTCACTTAAGAAAACATCAACGGTACATATTTTAATGTCATTGATATTTATTCCTTGAAGTAACCCTTCAAAGTTTTTAACTACTTGGTTGTTTTTAACAACAATACAAATAGCACTTGAATCCACATTACTATGAAGTTGCAGAAGTTTAATTTTTTGCAAAACGGTTGTTGACTTCCCAGTTCCCGCTGGGCCGTCAATAATATAATTACTTTCTCCATAAATAGCCTTTCCCTGCGCCCCCGTTGGAATGATTTCAGCCATTTTCATGAAGTTTTCGGCATCAATTTTTATTACTTCATCATCTGTATCAATGCTTACGCCACTTAATTCACCATGTGCACTTTTAAAATAAGATTTTCCATTGTCAGAAATATACTTAACATCTTTAATATCATCTTCATTAGGAGTAAATGAGCCTATAATGTTTGCTCTACCTAACGCTGGACTATCTTGACCAAGCTCAAAGCCCAAAAATGCTTTAGCTCTATAATCAGCCCAAGAAAATACACGATAGTTACCGAAGTCATTTTTACCTGTATTCACCAAACCATTTTCAAAATAAGATGCCTTGGTTAAATAGATGCTTGTTTCATCAAACTTTATTTTGTGAAACAGAGGGGTAGATTTTCGCTTGAGATAGGTATCTAGGTCAGTTTTTAATTCCGCTTTCATTAACAGCCACTTCCTGCTTTCATTAGTTTGCTTTTACTAAAGTTGAGTTTTTCTAAATCTATCTCAATCGAATTTTTAAGTTTTTGGTAGAAAGGTTCAAGTGGCATCAACGCCCCTTTGTCATAGTATTCAAACGACGCGATATGAATGTTCTTACCTTCTAAGGCTTGGTGCCATTTTGATTTAGCTGTTACCCAAACTTTGATGTCTATATCTTCAAACTGATCAGCGGTTATATCGACAATATAATCTTTACTTTGCAACCAAGCATGTGATGGTGAGTTTTCTTTATCTTTAAATTTACCTGCAACATAATCAAACTCAATACCCAAAAAGTCTATCAAGCATTGTCCTAAAATGGCAGAGGCATGCCCACAAGCACCGCTAGGAAAACTCTGTAATCCTATATCTCTTTTAGCTTTTGGATAGTTTTCAATTGCTTTTCGAGTAACCTCAGCAATTATTCTGATGCGGTTTTGAAGAACATCTGGTTTTTCATCAACAGATTCTACTTTTCGATGACTAAATTTTAATAACTGACTATTCTTACTTTCTAGCTTAATGCGCACATCATCCCATTCCAACAATAATGGCACTCGATTAAGTTTATCTTGTTTGCCGTTTTCACCAGACTTGTAATGTGATGCCGACAGCCCGATAACATCACCATCGTTATGACTAGAGTAATTGCTAATACATTGTTCAATTATACTTCGAGAAAGCTGAACAGAATCTTTAATTAATTTCCGGCTTTTAACATGTATATTGCTCAAAATCTCAATGTACTTTTTAAATACAGAGATCAGCTCCACTTTATCGGGCATTTCTGCTAAATATTTTTTATTAAATGAATCACTGTATTGCAGTTCACTTTTTAACGAATAAACCTTAGTGGTTTCTACACGTTGATCATTTATCCACATACCTCCTTGGGTTACTGTATGCACAGCTAAGCTTTGATGCTGCACATGATTACGCAGTTTTTCGCAAAAACGATACTCAAAGTGTTGGTCAAACTCTTCATTAAATAAATGATTAACTTCATCTTTTAGATTAGCACTATGAGGGAGGCAGGTTCTTATATGTTTCTTTGCATGGTCAACGTACAAACGGCACGATGTTAAAAAATTAACTACCCGTCTGTTAATTTTAAGTCTAATGTCAAAAAAGTCCGAGTATTCCCTTTGGTCAAATAATGAATATTCAGCAGAATTACTTAACACTTCTTTCTCTAACTCTAAGAAGTTCATGAGCAATAATTCATACTTTTCCTCTAATGAAAATGCAGCAGATAAAGTTTCCTTAGCTTCATATAGCTCACAAAACTTCACATCATCAATATCAATTTCAACTCGTTTACCGATGATGTCTTGTGTGATTACAAACCGTTCTGCTGCACTCATGTTACTTGACTGCCTTGCCGTGGATGGCTTTTACGTCGGCTAATAGGTTGCCAAATTTTCCGTAGTTGGCTTTTACACCATCGTCTAAGTTGAGGGTGATGCGCATTTCAGCGTAATGTTTAAGTTGCTCATCGAAGGTACGTAGTTCGGCTTGTTTTTTCTCTAACGATTTAAGCTCTTTTTCGATGCGTCGTGCTTCTGTTGTTGTCGCTTCTACTTTTTGTTCAGCTAGTAATGAGTGTTGAGCTTCATACTTACCCATTAATGGTGTGACATACTCAGTACGCATACGTGATAACGTGCCTTCGTTATAACGGTGCAAGTACACTAAACATTCAAAGGCTTTTTCTTTACCTGAGCTAAATAACCAATAGATAGGACGCTTTTTATAAGTCTTGCAGTGCTCTTTATAAAACTGTTTTGAGAAGTATCGACGAACAGTATCGTTAGCACTTTCGCCTTTTACAGGTTTCAACGCATGCAAACATAGACTTTCAGCAACAAACTCTATGTTTTCCTGTAGATTCTCTTCACCCCAAACTGTTTTTACAAACTCTCGGAAACGGACTGTAGCATCATCGCCAAACAACCAGTCGTCTGAAGCTAAAGGTACAATGCCATCATCGTCGGCAGGGAACGATTTATATGTTCCTTCAGACTCTAATTCTTTAAAGCCATCATTATGTGAATTAGCATAAACAAGTCCTTCATGATCTAATGAGTAGCGGCCCATCATGCAGCCTAAAGAAAAGCTTAGTAGCTCAAAAATAGTATCTAATTGAAAACGTGATAAATACTCAGTGTTACTGTCTAATTTATCATACCTATATTTGGGATTTATCTTCAAAGTCACTTGTTCCAAAGGGACATGAGTTGAGAGGTCACTGTGTAATTCAAATGCATCTATGTACAAAGAATTATTTTCTTCCTCCAATTTCTGAGTTGTTAATATGACTTCATTGTATTTTTTTAATAACAACTGGTAGCTTTGACGTAAATCTAATTTGTTTTGCTCATGGACTATATTCATTAAGGGGTTCCTCCTGAAGTCCCATGAAGTTTCAAAGCTATTCCAATCATCACGAGATAAATCAATCAGCTCTTGAACCGAATCATTTTTAATTGATAAATATGGTAACTGAATAACATTCCCAACTTGGAAGTTTAAAGTCGGGTTTAAGTTTTTCATCATATTAGGAGCTAAGTTCGAGCATAAAAACCCAGCTATAGAGTTCATTTCATCTTCACTTGAAAAAACAGAAGAACCTGACACATCGAAAATAAACCCTTTAGGGTAAACTCTTACTCCAAAATAGGAAGAACTAATAAAAGACCAGCTAACAGATGGTCTAAAATAATATTGAGAGTTATTAGCAATTCCCATCTTGGAAGATGCTGGTTTGATCGAGTTGAGGTACTTTTGAAACTCAATAACCTCCTTGCCATCTAACGCCCAATTAACAACATGCTCTTGATTGCCATACCACTTTCTATAACTTCCTCCTTTGTTGTACGGAAACCATTTACAGTGACTCTCTTTTGTTTGCTCTCTATTATCATAATTTAAACCAATATTATCGAATTGAACTTCATGCCACAAACGTAAAAATCGATTATTGTCACCCGTTTGTAATCCAACAGCACCTTCTGATATTCCACCTAATACGGCGTCTGTATCAAATGCATTTTGCATATTCTCACTGATCCAATAGGCGATCGGGCTTCCAGGCATTTTCTTAAAGTTATTCTGCTGTGCATAAAAAAACCAATTACAATCTTTATTTTGGATTGCTTCTTTTACTTTAGGGGATTGATTTTCAGCACCTTTGAAATCAGATAATTTAATGTAGCTCCCTATATAGTTTTCAATATTCCCCTTAGTTAAGGTAAATGTGCAAATAGGTACAGTTGCACCATCAAACCCAGAATATTCAAGCTGAATAAGTGATGAAATAATCTGTTCATTAATTAAATTATTACGTAATTTTTCATAACTAGATATGAACATCCAAACAAAAGGAGTCATAAAACCTAACTCACCATGTTGCCTTACAAATGCCAGATTTCGAATTATAAATGTTGAAAATAA
>JAQWHO010000205.1 GCA_029249355.1 Thalassotalea sp. | reverse complement strand
TTCCTGAAAAGTTAATTCCTCTCATCATTCTCAATGCACTTGATGGTAAGCCCTTACCTATATATGGCGATGGCAGCCAAATACGTGACTGGTTGTATGTTGAAGACCATGCAAGGGCTTTATATAAAGTAGTAACTGAAGGCCGAATAGGTGAAACGTATAATATTGGAGGGCATAACGAAAAGAAAAACATTGATGTTGTTAAAACCATTTGTGCAATATTAGATGAGTTAGCGCCATGCCAGACACAACAAAAGCCAGGTTCTAAAATTAATAATTACGCAGAGTTAATAACTTATGTTAACGATCGACCAGGACATGATTTACGGTATGCTATCGACGCTAGTAAAATAAGCGAAGAGCTTAATTGGCGTCCAAAGGAAACTTTTGAATCAGGGATTGAAAAAACAGTGAAATGGTACCTTGAAAATATGGACTGGTGTCAAAAAGTGCAAGACGGCAGTTATCAAAGGGAAAGGCTTGGAGAGTTAGAGAAATGAAAGGAATAATTTTAGCAGGAGGAAGCGGTACACGTTTATATCCAATTACTCGTGGTGTTTCTAAGCAACTCTTGCCAGTTTTTGATAAACCGATGATTTACTACCCGTTGTCGGTATTAATGCTGGCAGGTATTCGAGATGTTTTGATAATTACTACGCCAGAAGAACAACAACAATTTATTAATTTACTAGGTGACGGAAGTAGTTTTGGCATTAAATTAACATTTGCCGTGCAACCTAAGCCTGAAGGTTTAGCTCAAGCTTTTATTATTGGTGAAGACTTTATTGGTAACGATAGTGTCTGTTTGATTTTAGGTGATAACATATTTTATGGCGCTAACTTTTCACCTAAGTTGAAAAAAGCAGCACAAATTACTGAGGGTGCAAAAGTGTTTGCTTATCAAGTGCATGACCCTGAACGATTTGGTGTTGTTGAGGTAGACAAAGAATTTAATGCTCTATCGATTGAGGAGAAACCTGAGCAACCTAAATCTAATTATGCGGTTACAGGTTTATATTTTTATGATAATTCTGTTATCGAAATTGCAAAAAATGTTAAGCCATCAGAGCGTGGCGAACTTGAAATTACCGCCATCAATCAAGCCTATTTACAACAAAAGCAACTTTCAGTAGAAGTGCTAGGTAGAGGTTTTGCTTGGCTGGATACAGGAACGCATGACAGTTTAATGGAAGCATCGCTTTTTGTGCAAACTGTTGAAAAAAGGCAAGGTTTCAAAATAGCGTGTTTAGAAGAAATCGCTTTTAGTAATGGTTGGCTTTCAAAAGAAGAAATAATACAACTTGCCAAACCATTAAGTAAAACTGGATACGGTAAGTATTTAAAAATGTTAGTAAATGGATAAAGAGAGCTGATGGCTACTAATAATATACAACCACCTGTATATCAGTATGGTGTAAAAGAGTTAATAGACTTACTGTGGGAGCGAAAGTTACTGATTATATTGGTTACTTTGTTATTTTCTATTTCAAGTGTGATTTATAGTATTAATATTGAGAATACTTATAAGTCTGAGGTTTTATTGGAATCTGCACGAAATAGTGAAGGTTCATTAGGGCAGTCGGCAGCACAATTAGGCCAACTGGCAAGCTTAGCTGGTTTTTCAATTCCAGGGGCTGGGCAAGATTCAACTACAACAGATTTAGCTTTACTAGAGTCTCGAATTTTCATCTCTCAATTTATCGAAAAAAATAAGTTGTTGATCCCGTTATTTGCGGCGAATAGCTGGGATGCTAACGAAAATAACTTGTTACTAGATAATGAAACATATAACTCATCTAATAAAGAATGGGTTCGAAAGGTCAAACCACCATACAATTCAAAGCCATCAAAACTTGAAGCGATAGAGTTATTTAAAGATAACTTTGAAGTGCAGCATGATAAAATGACTGGTTTAATATTAATCTCTTTTGAATTTTATTCGCCTTATTTTGCTAAAGAACTATTAGATAATGTTGTTCAACAATTTAACTTGTATGTTAAAACAAAAGAAATTGCGTTAATCAATGCAAACATTAGTTATTTAGAAAAACAGGCGGAACAAATACAGAACACAGGTATGAAAAGTGTTTTTTATAGCTTATTAGAAGAGCAACAGAAAAAAATAATGTTGGCTTCATCTTCGGATGAGTACGTGTTTAGAGTAATTGACCCTGCTGTAATCCCTGAGAAAAAGTTTGCACCTAAAAGAGCGATTATTTGTGTTTTAGGAACCTTTTTGGGCTTTTTCTTGTCTATTGTTGTTATTCTTTTTATTCGACTTTTTAAAGGTTGATTTTGTGAAGAATGTCGAAAAAAGTTCGCCATTTTATTCTGTAATCATACCTAGTTATAATCGTTCGTGTTTGATACAACCGACGATTGAAAGTATTCTCGAGCAATCTTGCCAAGATTTCGAAGTTATTATAGTTGATGATTTTTCAAGTGATATAGCAGAGTTAGAAGCGCTAGTTTTGTCGTTTAATGACAAAAGAATCAAGCTATTCAAACATGATAAAAACAAAAATGGTGCTGCAGCACGAAAC
>JAQWHO010000204.1 GCA_029249355.1 Thalassotalea sp. | reverse complement strand
AAACATGAATTGTTATCACGAGTAGAAAACCATTTAAGCTTGCTCGACATTAATCGCAACTTAGAATTTCAAGTGGCTAATCGTACATCAGAACTTGAAAAAGCGACGCAAGCGAAAAGTGAATTTTTAGCTAAGATGAGTCATGAAATTCGCACACCAATGAATGCAATTATTGGCTTAAGTCACCTTACTTTAAAAACAAATTTAGATAGTCATCAAAAAGATTTAGTAGGAAAAACACAAGAAGCGTCACAAGCCCTATTAGGATTGATCAACGATATTCTCGACTTCTCTAAAATTGAAGCGGGTAAAATGACTATTGAATCTGTGGTGATGAATATTGAAGGACTATTAAAGAAAACCGCCAATATATGTGCATTAAAAGCGCATAGTAAAGGGTTAGAGTTAATTGTTAAAACTGCGCCAAATGTCCCTAAAAAAATCAAATCAGATCCTATTCGATTACAACAAATACTGGTTAATTTAGTCACTAACGCGGTGAAGTTTACCGAAAAAGGGCATGTTTTAATTGAAGTTAAATTAAACGAACAAGATAACAATAAAATTGAATTTAATGTCGCTGATACAGGTATTGGACTAAGTGAAGATTCAATCGACCACTTATTTCAATCATTTAGCCAGGCTGATAGCACTATAACGCGAAAATTTGGTGGTACAGGGTTAGGGCTTTCAATTTGTAAACAACTCACCGAATTAATGCATGGTGATATTTGGGTAAACAGTGAATTAGGCAATGGCAGTACTTTTGGTTTCACAGTTAGCTTTGATGAAGTTGAACAAAGCGAATTAATTAAGTCAAACAGCGTAATGATTGAAGGTATAAATGTACTTGTAGTAGATGACAATGCTCTTTGTTTAAGTGTTATTGTCGATTTACTTGAACAGTTCGGCTGTAAAATATCAACCGCTGACAATGCAACTACAGCGTTAGAACTTATTGATAATGCTCTATTAGTAGAACAACCATTTGACCTTGTTATTACTGATTGGCGTATGCCTAAAATGGATGGTATTGAACTTGCTCATGCCATTAATCAAAACATACAACAGCAAAGCTTACCGGCAGTATTAATGGTAACCGCTTTTGATAAAGGTGATGCTATATCGCTGTCGCAAGCCGCAGGTATTGATGGCTATTTAGAGAAGCCCGTAGATGCTTCAATTTTATTAGACGCTATGATGAACGCTTTAAAACTTGATAACGATAATACGCATTATCAAAGCCTGCATAAAGGGTTATTAGATTTATCTCACGCAGACATTTTATTGGTTGAAGATAATGAACTTAATCAACAAGTGGTATTAGGGTTTTTAGAAGAAACTCAGGCTAAAATTGATGTCGCTGTTAACGGAAAAATTGCGTTAGAGATGCTGGAAGAAAAAGCCTACGACATTGTGTTCATGGATTTACAAATGCCGGTAATGGATGGTATTACTGCCACGCAAAGAATTCGTGAACAGGATAAGTTTTCAGATTTACCGATTATTGCCATGACCGCACATGCCATGCAAGAAGAGTTGCAGAAATGTATTGATGTAGGCATGAATGATTACTTTACCAAACCGATAGATCCAAACGCACTATTTGTATTACTTGCTAAATGGTTAGCGAAAAACCCTGAGAACCGTCATCAAATGGCCGCAAAACTAGTCGGCAATCAAAACAAAGAAAACGACAAGTCACCGCAAAATAATACAACGACAGATTCGTTTTTAGCACAATTGAGAAAGCTGACTATTTTAGATGTGGATAACGCTATTAAATCAATGGGTGGCAGAACCCATATTTATCAACAATTAGTCATCGATTTTAGTAAAAATTACGAGGACACTGTAGATAGCTTAAGAGATATTTATCAAAACAAAAACTTTAATGAAGCGTTTAGAGTCGCTCACTCATTAAAATCAAATGCTAATTATATTGGCGCTATCACGCTAACAAAACGCGCAACAGAGTTAGAAGCTCAATTAAAGAATAAGCCTGAATCGGCTGACTTAATTATGGCTTCTACCTGTATAGAATTGAATAACGTTCTGCTCGCATTATCTTCCGTTACAAATAATGAAAATCATAACAGCGAAGCACTCAATAATGACGTTGACGAGGATATTGATAATAGTGAAATCACCAACGTTGAATATTACGCTGGGCAATTAACCGTATTACTTGGTTCGATTAATAATTTGCTAAAACAAGAAAATGCAGAAGTAGAAGACTTATTACCTAGACTCCTAACGTTAACCAAAAATACTAAGCATCAAGCGATTGCTGAGAAAATATCAGAAGATATTGAAGATATTGAATACCAAGACGCGATGAAAAAAGTAGAAGCATTAATGAAAGATCTATAGCGATATAATTAATGTTTAGTGCTTAAAGTACCTAATATCAAAATCAATAAAATGGATAAAAATATAAAGTCATGGAAAATTTTTCACAGAAAGTATTAATTGTTGATGATGAAAAAGCCAATAGAAAAATACTAAAAGAGTTACTTCAAGATGAAGCAACCATCATTTTTGCTAAAAATGGCGAACAAGCGGTTGAACTTGCCCGTAAACATATGCCTGATCTTATATTACTTGATGTGATCATGCCTGATCGTTCAGGTTTTGAAGTTATCGAAGACATCAAAAATGACAAACAAACGATGAATATTTCGGTAATATTTGTGACAGGTTTGGCCAATAGTGATGACGAAGAACGTGGTTTTGATTTAGGCGGTTGTGATTATATCTATAAACCCTTTAAAGCTAATATTGTTATCGCCCGCGTTATGATGCATTTAGAGTTAATAAAACAACGAAAAATGCTCAATGAAATTGCTCATATTGACGCATTAACGGGGATCTCTAATCGCCGAAAAATGGATATTGTGCTTACCGATGAACTTGCTGCGAATAAACGAGATAAGAATAAGTTAGCCGTAGCACTTATTGATGTCGATTATTTTAAACCCTATAACGATAATTATGGTCACGGCGCTGGCGATGCTGCCTTGAAAAAAATAGCGACAAGCTTTAGAGAAGTATTACAAAGACCACGTGATTTTGCTGCTCGATATGGCGGTGAAGAATTCCTAATTATCTTACCAAATAGCAGTATTGAAGGCACTGAGCTTATTATCAGTAATATTGTGCAAGCTTTAGCTGATAAAGAAATCAAACATGAACATTCAAAGGCATCTGATTTACTGACAATAAGTATTGGCGCTGTATTAGTCGGTGATGAACAGGCGACAACGCCAGCTGAGGTTTTATTACAAGCTGATAAATTACTTTATCAAGCCAAAGAAAATGGTAGAAACCAATTAGTTATTAATGATTTTGAAATTTAATTTAAGTTTTAGGGACGTGGTATTTCAGATCTAAGAATTAGTTTTTTAATAATTAAATTATTAAAACCAATCTCCTTATAACCATTAAGTAGATTGGTTTTTCTTTATATATTTCAATTTGATGAGTCAGTTTTTATCACCACACCGGCGGCCATTGCCCGTATTTTTTAACATAGTTTTCTATTGGTTGGCTTTTATAACCATTTAAGTAACGTGTTTTAACACTCGAATGAACATAAGTAGGAATATCTTGTTGCTTTGGTATTTCCCTAATACGTTTTCCCAGTAGTTTGTACTTCCCTTTGTACTCATTATGTTGGCTTGCATTGGCGCAATTATGTGCTTTTAAGGTTCTTTGCTTGATTTGGTTATCAAACGCTAAGCCACTATTTTCAGCTTCCGTTAACAACCATTGCATCGGTATGTCTGACAACACTTTTCCATCTTTATCAGGCTTATAACTGCCACCAATATCCGCATGAACACCGGCAAACCAAACTTGTGCTAAATCAACTGTTTCTCTTGGTTGCCAAATAGTTGGTTCAAAATCATCTCGCAGTTCATCAAGCGATAACGCATGGCGAACGGTTTTTAAATTACTACCAAGCTTTCTATCATAAAAAAGATGTTTGTCTTTAATTAAGCCAAAAATACTAAAAGGTAAACCTAACGCGCCTACCGTATCCCAAACACCAACAAAGTGAATTTTGACTTTATCTGCCACTGAATGTTCTGCTCGCCAGTCAATGGAAAACTGACTTTTAGGGGTATGTTTTTTGGTTTTATAGATATCGAACGCTTTTTCAATTAAACGCCCTTCTGCACTTTTCAACAGGCTACAATTATTAATTAACCCGCACAAACTTCTAATAGTATATGCGCCTCGGCTAAAGCCAAATAAATAAATTTCATCACCAATTTCGTAGTTATGAATAAGAAAGCGATAGCCATCTTGTACATTTTTTTCTAAGCCTGCGCCTAATGCTCCTCCAGCCATTTGATCATGATATGAACCAATACCCCAGTCATAAAAAATCACTTGTTTTGTACCAGCATCATCTTGTGTTAATAAATGACGTGCGAAAGTTAATACGCTGGTGGGATATTGCTCTTTGCCCAATTGTTCTGGACGATTCCATGTACCGTCTGCACATATAATTATACGCTTCATCATGACATCCTTGCTCATTTAACAAGCAGTTAGAGTAACTCATTAAATGAAGTTTAGACAATGAATTGCTGATGACAAATACAGACGATAAATAAGATAAAAATAAGATGAGTATTAAAGGTATTTAGATGAATATATAGATTACTTCATTTAGGACTTAACGCATTTATTCAAAGCCACCTAGGTTATTTGTAATATCCAAAGTGGCTTTTAAAATGATAAAGAAACTAATTATTTAGGCGATGAATAAAGGATTATGCTTTCGCTAGAGCATCTTTTAATGCCGCTAAACATAAAGCAACATTTTCATTTTTAGCGCCGAACCCCATTAAACCAATACGCCACGCTTTACCTGCAAACTCACCTAAACCAGCACCAATTTCTAAATTATAATGATTTAATAAGTAGGATCTTACTTTTGCATCATCGATACCTTTTGGAATATAAACGGTATTCAGTTGAGGTAAACGCTCATCAGTTGGTACAACAAATTCTAATCCAAGCTCAACTAACCCCTTTGCTAATGCTTGATGTTGTAATTGATGACGTTGCCAACTGTTTTCTAAGCCTTCATTTTTCAACATTAACAATGATTCGTGCAACGCATATAAAGAATTTACTGGCGCAGTATGATGATAGGCTCTTTTTCCTTCACCCGACCAATATGCCATCACTAACGATTGATCTAAAAACCAACTTGGCACAGGTCTCGTTCTGTTTTTAATCACTTCAACGGCTTTATCACTAAAGCTAATCGGCGATATTCCCGGCACACAAGATAAACATTTTTGACTACCAGAATAAATAGCATCAATACCCCACTCGTCAACCCTCAGCTCAACACCGCCCAGCGAAGTCACCGCATCAACAATCGTTAAGCATTGAAAGCGCTGAGCAATTTCACATAATAATTTAGCATCAGATAATGCACCTGTAGATGTTTCAGCATGAACAAATGCGACAAATTTAGCCTCTGGGTGTTTAGATAATGTTTGCTCTAATGCTTGAGGGTCAACCGCTCTACCCCACTTACCTTCGACAACAACTAACTTAGCACCAATACGATTTACGTTTTCAATCATACGCGCGCCAAAAACGCCATTTTTACACACAACAACCGTGTCTTCTGGTGTGATTAAATTGACAAAACACGCTTCCATACCAGCAGAGCCGGGTGCAGAAAGTGCAATGGTAAATTCATTTTTTGTTTGAAAGGCATATTGAAGTAGAGATTTTACTTCATCCATCATGCCAACAAATAAAGGGTCTAAGTGACCAATCGTTGGACGAGCTAATGCAGAAAGAACTCTTGCACTGACATCTGAAGGACCAGGTCCCATTAATGTACGTTGTGGTGGAATAAATGAAGTAATGGTCATAATCGTTCTCCTAAAAGCATTTAGCTCACTTTACCATTGAATGACATATCACCTAAATCAATCAATGTTATGTGGATTATTCACCAGAAAAATATATCGTATTTAGAAATAAAATTAAGTATTTAAGCCCTGTAAATAAAAGAGCTGTATAAAACTACGAAATGAGGCGTATAATAAAATCAACAATTAACTTAGTACAATATTACAAGCAGTTATGGCGCTAAAATCGACTATATATAAAGCAACTATTCATTTATCCGACATGGATAGAGATTATTACGACACCCTTAATTTAACGGTTGCTCAGCACCCTTCTGAAACAGACTTACGCTTAATGGCTCGTTTCTTAGCGTATATTTTAAATGCTCATGAACAACTCGCATTCGGTAAAGGGTTAAGCGACGAAGATGAAGCCGCGCTTTGGCAAATTAATTATTCTGAAGAAATTGAATTGTGGATAGAGCTTGGCCAACCTGATGAAAAACGGATAAAAAAAGCCTGTAACAAATCGCAGCATACCATTTTATATGGGTATAACTCGCCGTTTGATGTGTGGTGGAAGCAAAACCAGAGCAAACTTTCTCAATATAAATCTTTAACCGTAGAACGATTTAACTATGAAACCGTTAATCAATTAACTAATTTTCTTAATCGCACCATGGAAATTCAAGCAAGTATTCAAGATGGTCAATTATGGTTAACTATTGGCGATGAAAGCTTACTGATTGAAAAAGAAACTTTACAGTCTGAACAATAACACTTCATTTACAATGTAGTTTATCTGTTGCAAAAGTGATGTAAATCTTCAATAGTAGAAGCATCAATTTTTCAACAGATAAACGACAATATGCCCCTAAAAACAAATAAAAAAACTAACAAAAAAATAAGTAAAAAAATCACTCAAAGTGCATTAACCATTGCCTTGTCGTTGTGCTTACCTTTAGCCGCCTCTGCTAACGCAAATAACATTTCACTTGAATCAATGACCAAAGATATTACTTACTTAGCAAGTGATGAGTTAAACGGTCGGGCAAGTTTCTCAAAAGACATCGATAAAGCGGCTACGTATATCAGCGAACGTTTTCAAGAAATTGGTCTGGTGCCAATGAAAGGCGAAAAATCCTTTAAACAGACTTTTGATATAATTAATATTGCGCCAAAAAAGCTCAGCGCGACACTTAATAACAACGCTATAGCCGATGATCATTTAGGTATGGCCAGCACAATTGAAAATATTAACTGGACTTCTGATAAAGATTTTTCAACACATGTCATTGGCAAAGACGACAATATGCGTGAAGTCATTAGTGGTCTTAATCAAAAGGGGGGTAAACACCTAGTTTTAATAAACACTGCACACGCTAAAATGTTTGCCGGTTATCGAGGGTATTTTGCACGCGGTTTAAATAAATTACAGCTAGATCATCAAGGCGCAATCGTGATGATTTTAACCGATGATGCAGCCTTTGATTCGATTAATGTTTCTGCCCAAACAAAAATTACCAAACAAAAGCTAACCAATGTTGTAGGCGTTTTACCGGGTAAGAAATCAAAGGATGAAATCGTTTTATACTCCGCACACTACGATCATTTAGGCGCAGCACCTACCGGTGAAGATGATGTTATATATAATGGTGCTGACGATGACGCATCTGGCACTACGGCTATTATTAATCTTGCACAATATTTTACCGAAAAAGGTAACAATGCTCGTTCATTGATGTTTAGTGCTTTTACCGCGGAAGAAATTGGTGGCTTTGGCTCTCGTTACTTTTCACAACAATTAAACCCTGATGATGTTGTTGCCATGGTAAATATAGAAATGATTGGTAAACCGTCTAAATTTGGTGTTGGTGAAATGTGGATGACAGGCATGGAACGTTCAAATCTTGGCGCTTTGCTAAATGAAAGCTTAAAAGATAAAGGAACTGAGGTTCATCAAGACCCATACCCAGAACAAAATTTATTTTATCGCTCAGATAACGCTACGCTTGCACGCTTAGGTGTGCCTGCACATAGTTTCAGTAGTACTCAGTTAGACAAAGATAAGCATTATCATCAAGTATCTGATGACTTAGCTAGCTTAGACTTACAATCAATGCATCAAGTGATTGAAAGTTTATCAGTAGCAACACAAGCCTTGGTTGATGGAGATATTACCCCGACACGTGTTGATATAAATGAAGTTAAAGGTCACGGAAAGATTTATTAATTACTTTTAGCTTCTTTCTGAAAAGAAATTAATACATAAAAAAATACCGCTATAACTAATGCAAATATAGTTATTGCGGTATTTAATACCAAGTTGATTAAGTTCGTTCCCACTCAGTGAGAATTAAAAGGCTTAGAGGCAAGGTATTTATTGAAGAGAATGGTTATTCCCTTGTCAAAATCTATAACGCCGCATATAAGCCTTTTAAACTCACCCTTGGGAGCTTGCTCGATGTGCACTAACATCGTTAAATTTATTTGATTTAGAAATGACTAGATCGAAACAAATTCGCCTTGTTATTGAACATCGAGCATAGCTCTGAGTTGGGAAGAAATTTAATCAAATTGGTATCACTCTACAGCTCAGTAAGTTTAATGTTTTTGTCGATTACGTGATGAATGCGACTTTGTTCTACTTGAACTGTTTTTTGCCACTCGCGTATGAGATTTACTTGAGTGGCCTCCCTTTGTCTTATAGGTTTTTGGCTTACTATAGCTTGGTTGACTATCTTTATATTGCTTTTGTGGTGCAACCTTCCTCACATTTTGCTCAACGTGTTTGACTTGAGACGACTTTTTCCAAGTATCAGTGTGAGCTTGTTTCTGGGCTTTAATCTTAGCTTGGTTAAGAGATTGATTACGCACTACTCTATGTACAGTTTTGCTTTGAGTATTTGCAACACGTTGACTTTTCGTCACGTTATGATCGTTAACTCTCGCTTTGTTTTTTGAGAAATACTGTTTTTCCCCTTTATTTCTCTGAACAATTTTACGATGCTTTTGATCCTTAATTTTAACCGCCTGATTTACCTGTAAGCGCTTTGTAACTTGTCTATGCTTTTGCGTTACCTGCTTTGGTAAAATAGCTTTTGTACGATGAAATCTTTCTTTGCTTCCTGTTTTATGTGCCGTATTCATCACCACTTTATTGTGATGTTTACGTGTATCACGGTTATGTTCAATACTCGGACGATTACTACTATAACGATGCTTCACTTTTTTGCTGCGATAAGCGACACCACGGCGGTGTTCTGGATTATGATTCCAACGCTTTGCATGATGACTCGTTGCTATGCGTCGATTTGATCTGTGGTAGCGTTTTTTATGATGATGTCTAACAACATGATGATTACTCCAATGAAAGGCACTGAAGAAGAAATCAAAGCCAATGTGAACCGACGGCTGCCAATAAAATGGTCCATGATAATATGCATAATGCGCTGGACGATGCCAATAAATAGGCGGGTAATGTGTCCATCGCCAATGACCATAAACAACTCGAGTGTCGTAATACGGCACATAAATAACTTCAGGCTCCACAGGCTCAATAATGATGGTTTGTTTTTCTCTGACAATTTCAACATTGTCCATTTGAGATAAATTACCAGCATCATCGGCTTTTTGTCTTAACGTTTGAATACTGGCTAATACTTGTGATTCATCCTGAAGGAATGCATCACCGAGTTTTCTCATCCAAGCCAAATCATTACTTAAATTTTCAACAATACGTGGAAAAGCCACTAACGCTTTAACACTAGGATCCCAATCTTTATCGGCTGTTTTTTCTAAAAGATCTTGCTGTGATTCATTTTCGTTTTGTTTGATAAATCGATCAGCATCAATCACTTCAATTGGATATGTAGCCGCAATTAAAATATGAGTAAGCAAAGTATCTGGGTACAAAGCAATCGGCGCTAATAACTGTTCAAGTTGCGCTTGACTAAACTGAAGAACTTCACTTTGGCTTTGATTATTGACATCATTTGCTACAGCGTTAGTTGACGTAATCACCGCTCCTGAGAATACCACCGCAGAAAATATCACCGCTGATGAAGCAATTTTGTTTTTGATAATCTTATTTACTGTCGATTTAATTCTGGGACTAGTTAAATTAGTTGAGTTAGTCATAGTATTCACCTCTTCTGAGCTTTTTGTTAGCTTTTTGTTAGCTTTGTTTTAGCTATGACATCAGTTTAGGAGAAGTAAACTGAATGAAGTCTGAACAAACTATGATTAGATTGTCTGACTGAATAAATTAAGTAGAAAACTAGAAGAGAATTTAGGAGAAAAGGTAAAGAACAAATAAACTTTTAGGAAAAAGATAAGGTAAATTTTGCGCCTTTGAGTGAAGAAGATGATTCAATCAATATTTGACCTTGATAACTTTCTACTAAATCCCGAACAATTGCCAAACCAATGCCATGACCTTGAGCGTAAGTATCAGCCCTTGTTCCGCGTTGTAAAATACTGTCAATTTTTTCTGACGCAATACCACAACCATCATCTTCAACGATAAGAACCAATAAAGATTCTTGTTTGGTTATGGTGAGATAAACTTGTTGGTTTGCCGCTTTACACGCATTATCCATCAGGTTGCCAAGAATCTCTAGAAAGTCAGCTTCATCTCCTTTAAAAATCAATTCATCTTGAAGGTTTAATTTGAATGACAAGCCTTTATCTTGATAGATTTTTTTCAAACTGTTTACAAGTTTATCGACACAAGGAGCAATTTTAACGCCTAAATGCCAAGAAGATTGTCCTGCACTTTGGGCGCGTTTAAGTTGATGTTCAATCATCAAATTAATTTCATCAAGCTGATTTTGACTCTGCTTAACATCTTCAACAGCAAGCTGTCCTTGCAACACAGCTAATGGTGTTTTCAAACTATGAGCGAGATCGGATAATGCATTACGATATCGCTTACGCTGATTTTGTTCGGTTAACAGTAAGGTATTTAATTGCTCTGTCACTTGTTGTAATTCTTCGGGGTATTTTTCTTTCAGTAGATTTTCTTTGCCCTGCTCAATGTCTAAAATTTCTTTTTTAAGTATTGCTAACGGCTTTAAACTCCATTTCAACCAAATAAACTGTAGAATTAATAGCACCGCCATCATGACAAATAAACCAAACCATAACTGTTGGCGAAATTCTGTCATTAACATTTGATAATCAGCTTGTTGCTTGATGATATGCAGGGTCATTTCTTGAGTAACATCACCTTCATTAAAGCTCACTGAAAAGCTATAAACAAAATGATTAATATCATCAATAAGCAAAGTATAAAATTGGCTATTACCTATTGGGGGTGATTGAAGAACATGTGGAATAACAAGGGCGAGTAATGAGGCTGAACGCCAAAGTGTTCTCGGGATATTTCCTTTGGAAGTGATTAAAGCATATAAGCCTGACTCGCTCGTATTAAACTGATTTTCAGCCAATGCCTCTGGCATCAATAATTGCCCTTCTTCTAGCTCGGAAACCGCTAAAATAGAATATGAGTAAGCGACTAATTCATTTTCAACACTGGCATTCATGTGCTTTTGATAAGCGTCAGAAATGAAGACG
>JAQWHO010000203.1 GCA_029249355.1 Thalassotalea sp. | reverse complement strand
GTCGCGGTAACAATGTTGGCGATCACCTAACCGGCCATAAAGGAGTTGATGCGGTAACGTTCACTGGCGCAAGTGCTACTGGTCAACACATTATGCGTTCAGTATCTCAAGGTGTTAAGCCAATATCGTTTGAGCTTGGCGGTAAAAACTCAACAGTTGTTTTTACCGATGCAGATCTAGATAAGGCCGTTGCTGGTGTTGCACGTTCTACGTTTACTAATTGTGGACAAGTATGTTTATGTACAGAAAAAGTTTATGTCCATCGTTCAATAGCTAATGAATTTATTGCCAAATTAAAACCACAAGCGGCCGCGATAAAAATTGGTTACCCGAAAGAAAAAGACGTATTGCTTGGCCCGTTGGTGTCAAAGCAGCACCAAAAAAAAGTGCTTTCATATTATCAACTCGCCAAAGATGAAGGTGCTGAATTTATTATTGGTGGTGGTGTGCCAAAATTTGGTGATGAACGGGATAACGGCTGTTATATAGAACCGACGATCATCACATGTTTAGCTGATGAAAATCGCATTAACCAAGAAGAAATATTTGGTCCTATTTGTCATATTTCAATTTTTGATGACGAAGATGAAGTGATCGAACGAGTCAACAATACTCCTTATGGTTTAGCTTGCGCGCTTTGGACTGAAAATTTATCGCGTGCACATCGTGTTTCTCCACAAATTGATGTTGGACTTGTCTGGGTAAACACCTGGTTTTTACGTGATCTTAGAGCACCTTTTGGTGGCGTGAAGCTTTCAGGTATTGGGCGTGAGGGTGGTAAGCACTCACTTGGTTTTTACTCAGAGCCCGTAAATATTTGTATCAAAATCGATTAAGTTTACTTGTTTTAACTAATTTTAAGGAGTTGAAATGACAACTCAAGCTAAAGTTCTAAAAGACAAAGCGGTTCCTCGAGGAAAGTTTCCTCATGTAAAACGCGCGGGTGATTTTATTTATATTTCAGGCACCAGTTCACGTTTGCCTGATAATAGTTTTGCAGGCGTTGAAGTTGACGAGTTCGGTGCGACAAATTTAGATATTGCTGAACAAACAAAAGCAGTAATTGAAAACATTCGCGATATTTTACATTCAGTAGATGCTGAGCTGAGCGACCTTGTTGAAATCAGCACTTTTCTCGTCAATATGAATGACTTTAAAGGATATAACGAGGTTTATGGTCAGTTTTTTGATTTTGATGGGCCAACTCGTACCACAGTCGCTGTGCATCAGTTACCGCATCCACATTTACTTATTGAATGTAAAGCGGTGGCTTATAAACCGCTATCAGCCATTGAAAGTAAGGAAGCGTAATGAAAGCTAAATTAGCCGCCTTTAATTTTCAACGTTGGATTGAAGAGCACCAACACTTATTAAAACCCCCGGTTGGCAATGTACAAGTTTGGCAAGATACCGACATGATGGTCACAGTTGTTGGTGGTCCAAATCAACGCACTGATTTTCATGACGATCCAGTAGAAGAGTTTTTCTATCAACTGAAAGGCGATATGGTTTTAAAAGTAATTGAAGAGGGCGAGTGCAAAAATGTCTTTATTCGTGAAGGCGATATTTTCTTTTTGCCTGCACATGTTCGCCATTCTCCGCAACGACCAATGGAAGGCAGCATTGGTTTAGTGATAGAACCTAAACGTCCCGCTGGCGAGAAAGATGCTTTTGAATGGTATTGTTTCAATTGCCAAGCGTTAGTACATAGAACCGAAGTGATCTTAAAATCAATTGTTGATGATTTACCGCCTGTTTATCAAGCTTTTTATCAAGATGAACAAGCAAGAACTTGTCCTGAATGTGGCGAGCTACATCCGGGTAAACAACCTCCGAAAGGTTGGGTGACATTGGATGACGTAAGATGATATTAGAGGATAAAAGCTCATGAAAGTGATCGATATTCATTCACATTTTTTTCCGAAAACATGGCCATCATTACAAGAAAAATTTGGTGGTGATGATTGGCCATGGTTAAAACCTTTGGGTAAGGGCGAGCAGGGCTTTGATAAAGCTATGTTAATGAAAGGCAACACAGAGTTTCGTCCGATTTATTCTGCTTGTTGGGACCCCGATATTCGTTTGCAGCAAATGGACGAACATGGCTTAGCACAACAAATTATCTCAGCGACGCCGATATTATTTGCTTATGAAAAACCTGTTGAACAAGCTCTTTATTGCGCTCAACTTTTTAATGATGCGGCACTAGAAATTTGTAGCCGCGGCAAAGGGCGTTTGTTTGCGATGGCGCAAGTGCCATTGCAGGATATTGATGCTGCGTGTAAAGAAGCTAGCCGAGCAATGAGCGGAGGTCATGTTGGTATTCAAATTGGCAATCATGTTGGTGAAAAAAACATGGATGATGAAGGCGTGCTGACTTTTTTACAACATTGTGCCAGTGAAAATATTCCCGTATTTGTTCATCCGTGGGACATGATGGCAAGTGAGCGTACTAAAGATTACATGATGGGTTGGACAGTGGGTATGCCGGCTGAAACGCAGCTTTCTATTGTTTCTATGATTTTGGGCGGTGGTTTTGACAAAGTTAGTAAAGACTTAAAAATATGCTTTGCTCATGGCGGTGGTGCTTTTACTTTTCTTTTAGGCCGATTAGAAAACGCTTGGCTTCATCGCGATATTGCGCGTGGTAAATCACAATTCCCACCGAGTCATTACCTTGACCGTTTTTATTTAGACACTGCGGTTTTTGATCACGACTCTCTAGATTTGTTAGTGAAAAAAATGACCAGCAATAAATTAATGTTTGGTACCGATTATCCGTTTCCTTTAGGTGAGCAAAAAATGGGGCAGTTGATCAAAACCTCAGCAACCTTGAGCCACACCGAACAACAACAATTGTTAGCCAATAACGCCGAGCAATTTTTTAATTTACCTATTTCAGTGTAAAACAACTGGAATAGGAAAAAGTAATAATAGAACAAGAGAATGTTATGAATTTTGAAAACACCTTAACCTTTGCACAACAACAAGACAGCCAAGATGCATTGTCTGGCTATCGAGAAAAGTTTCACTTTCCCATTATTAACGATAAACGTGTCTTGTATTTCACCGGTAATTCATTAGGTTTAGCGCCAAAATCAGCGAAAGCATACGTAAATGCTGAAATGGACGAATGGGCTAAATGGGGCGTTGAAGGCCACTTTGAAGCGAAAAATCCTTGGGTGAGTTATCACGAAATATTAACGCCAGCCAGTGCCGAGCTTGTCGGTGCGAATGAATCGGAAGTGGTGTGCATGAATTCACTGACCACTAACTTACATCTACTCTTTGTTTCCTTTTATCAGCCTACTAAACAACGTTTTAAGATTATAAGTGAAGCGAAAATGTTTCCCTCTGATCGTTACTTACTTGAAACGCAAGTAAAGCATCATGGCTTTGAGCCAGATGATGCGATTATTGAAGTGGCTCCTCGTGAAGGAGAGCACTTAATCCGTGAAGAAGACATTTTAGCGGCGATAGAAATTCACAAAGATGAATTAGCGTTAGTGTTTTTTGGCGGTGTGAATTACTTTACTGGTCAGTTATTTGATATGGAAAAACTCACGCAAGCTGCCCATAGCGTTGGTGCATTGGCAGGCTTTGATCTCGCTCATGCCGTTGGCAATATTCCTATGAAATTGCATGACTGGAATGTCGACTTTGCAGCGTGGTGCACCTATAAGTATTTAAACAGTAGTGCTGGAAATGTTGGTGGTATTTTTGTTCATGATAAACATGGCGATAATACTGAGCTTCATCGGTTTGGCGGCTGGTGGGGGCATAATAAAGAACGTCGTTTTCTAATGGAAAATACCTTTGAACCTATGACTGGCGCAGAAGGTTGGCAGCTGAGTAATGTGCCTATTATGGGCATGGCGGTATTAAAATCTTCATTAGATATTTTTCAAGAAGCCGGCATAGAAAACTTACGTGCAAAAAGCTTACGGTTAACGGCTTATTTAGAATTTGTGTTTAATGATATCACTGAACAATTTCCTGATTTTCAATTAGAAATTATTACGCCAACCAATCCTGAAAAAAGAGGCTGTCAGCTTTCAGTGAAACTAATTGGCACAGATAAATCATTTTTTAAAGCGTTAACCGCTGCGGGGATTATTGCAGATTTTCGTGAGCCAGATGTCATTCGTTTAGCGCCTACGCCTTTATATAATAGTTTTGAAGACGTTTACCAATTGGGCCAAACGTTAAAAACACTTTTTGCAGGTTGGGATCATGAGTAATAATACTAATAAAAAAGTTGCTATAAATGGTGCAGGCCCTGTAGGCGCATTATTGGCGGTAATGCTAGCGAAAAAGGGTTATCAAATTGATTTATTCGAGTCGCGACCAGATTCTCGAAAAACCACTATCTATCAAGGGAAATCGATAAATTTAGCTTTGTCTGACAGAGGTTGGAAAGCTTTAAGTGCTGTCGGTTTAGATGAAGAAATACGTAAACAAGCGATCCCGATGTATTGCCGGGTGATGCACGATATAAATGGCAACATCACTAAACAACCGTATGGAAAAGAAGATCAAGCCATTTGGTCGGTATCACGTGCGGGCATTAATGAACAATTGATTAATCTTGCAGAAAAAGAACCCACAGTAAATGTGCATTTTGGCCACCGTTTAACACAGTTAAATTTTTCTGATAATACTGCGGTGTACATGGATGAAAACCATCATCAAAAAATTTATGAAAGTGATTTAGTCTTTGGCGCTGATGGTGCCTTTTCAAAAGTACGCCGTTTAATGCAAGAACTGCCTAAATCGCGAATTAGCTATAGTCTTGATTATATGCAAAAAAGTTACATGGAACTGACGATTGCTGCGAACGAAGACGGTAGCCATAAATTAGAAAAAAATGCGCTGCACATTTGGCCGCGAAAAGACTTTATGTTGATTGCTTTGCCCAATAATGATGGTTCATTTACTTGTACCTTGTTTATGGATCATGAAGGTGAATTATCTTTTTCATCATTAGCTAAACATGAAAATAAGCAACAAAAAGTCAGTGAATTTTTTCAACAATATTTTGCACCAGCGATGGATTATTTAGAAAACCCAGTTGAAGATTTTTTAAGTAAAACGCCATCACCTTTATGTTTAGTTCATATTTATCCATGGTTAGTGAATGACAGTATCGCGCTTATTGGTGATGCTGCACATGCGATGGTGCCTTTTTACGGACAGGGTATGAATTGTGGTTTTGAAGATTGTCGGGTGTTAGCTGAACTTGTCGAACAGCATGATCACCAATGGTCGGATATTCTTAACGCGTATCAGCAAGAACGTAAAGAAAACGGCGATGCGATAACCGAATTAGCGAAGCGAAATTTTATTGAAATGAGTGATTTAGCGGGTGATGAACGCTTTTTATTACGGAAAAAAATTGAAGCTAAATTTCACCAAATGCACCCTGAATTATGGATCCCTTTATATTCAATGGTGACATTTTCGCCGGATATCCCTTATAAAACAGCATTACATGTCGGCGATATTCAAAGAACAATCATGGATGAAATTATGTTGATCCCTAAAATTGAGCAGGAATGGCAACAAGCGCATATCTATGAAAAATTACTGGTATTAGCGCAAGAAAAGCTTGTAAATAACCATTCGGAGTTAAGGTTATGAGTTGTCCACATCAGCCTAGTAACCCAGAGCAATCAAAGCAATCGAATTATCGTGATATGGAAGAATCTATCCATACCGACTTTAAAGACGATATGTCGTACGGTGATTATTTATGTCTTGAACAAATATTATCAGCGCAGAAACCTCTGTCAGATCAACACGATGAAATGCTTTTTATCACCATTCATCAAACGAGCGAGTTATGGCTAAAACTCGCCGGACATGAGCTTAGCGAAGCGGTGAAAAATATTCAAGAAGCGGATTTTGGTCATGCGTTTAAAGTGATTTCTCGCGTAAAACAAATCTTTCACCAGCTCACGCAATCGTGGAATATTTTGTCAACGTTAACACCGGTTGATTATTTAAAGTTTCGCGATACACTCGGCCATTCCTCTGGTTTTCAATCATATGGTTATCGCAAGTTAGAGTTTTTGTTAGGTAATAAAAATGAGAAATTACTGGAAGTGCATCAAGCGAACCCTGTCATTTATAATGAGCTGAAAAGTGTACTTATTGCGCCTAGCCTTTATGATGAAGTGATCAAGATATTAGCGGATAACAATTTACTTGAAGACAGTGAATTATTAAACCGAGATTACTCAAAACCTTATCAGCAAAGTGACGCGGTTTTACAAGCGTGGCTTGCAGTCTACAAAGATGCCGATAAGCATTTTGAATTATATGAATTAGCGGAAAAATTGATTGATATTGAAGATGCTTTTCAACAATGGCGGTTTAAACATATGTACACAGTGCAGCGTATTATTGGCAATAAAATGGGCACGGGTGGTTCATCAGGCGTCAGCTTTTTGAAAAAAGCATTAGATATTAGCTTCTTTCCTGAATTGTTTGAATTACGCACTCATCTTTAAAGTTAACCTTATTTTCAGTGTGTTTAGCTAAAGTTTTGTCTATGAAAAGTCACTTCTCAGTGGCTTTTTTTATATGCTCAAACTTCATTTTGGTGTAAATTCGCTGTTAAGACTCGAAGGTGGTTTCATTATTTTGTAGTCGATAATTTTAATTAAATGGATTTAAGTAGGAGTAAAGCAGTGTCTTTTAATCGTTATTTTTTACGTAGTTTGTTAGTAACCAGTATTGTTACCTTAACCGCTTGTGGTGGTTCAGGATCGTCAAATGGTTCAACCAATTTTGGTGGTAATACAGGAGGTAATGGCGGCACAACCGATACACCTTCTTGGGTTGCCGGAGAATTTACTGCACATACGCAATTAGCAAATCAATGTGAGGCCGGATCAGGATCAGCAATGAGCGAAAAACTTTGGCTACGCTCATACAGTAATGACACTTACCTTTGGTATGATGAAATATTTGATCAAGACCCAACACCGTTTTCGATTTTGGAATATTTTGATGAACTCGTCACATTAGATGTAACACCTTCAGGGAAATTAAAAGATCAGTTTCATTTTTCGATGTCATCTGAAGAATGGGAAAACCTCTCTACATCAGGTTCATCGGTTGGCTTTGGTTTTAATATTGCCATTGAACAAGGTGCTGATATTGAAAGAACGATTACTATCACCTACTCAGATCCTAATACTCCTGCTGCCGAGGCTGATGTAGTACGCGGCGCGATAATTGTTGAAGTTGATGGCGTAAATGTGGCTGCAGCGAATGACTCTGCCAGTATTAATACCTTAAATAATGGTTTATTTCCGAGTGAAGCTGGGCAACAAAGTACTTTTTTAATTCGTGACTTAGGTGAAACTGAAACACGTGAGGTGACGTTGACCGCACAAACGATTATTTCAGACCCTGTACCGATTACCGATGTAATAGAAACCGATAATAGTACTCTGGGTTATATGGTGTTTAATGACCATATAGCAACAGCTGAAAAAGGCTTGTTTGATGCAGTTACGACATTAAAAGCGGCTAATGTTGATGAATTAGTCATTGATTTTCGTTACAACGGCGGCGGTTATTTAGCCTTAGCCAGCCAGTTAGGTTATATGGTTGCTGGTAATCAAACCGTTAATCGCACTTTTGAACAAACCATTTTTAACGATAAATATCCAAACACTAACCCTATCACTGGTAGAAGCTTATCGCCTACACCGTTTTATCAAGAAACTATTGGTTTTAACAGTGATTACATTAATGCCGGGATTCAATTACCGACTTTAAATTTATCAAGAGTATTTGTGTTAACAACCGCAGGTACCTGTTCTGCTAGTGAAGCTTTTATCAATGGTTTACGCGGTATTGGTGTTGAAGTTATTCAAATTGGCTCTACAACGTGTGGTAAGCCTTATGGTTTTTACCCAGCTGATAATTGTGACACAACGTATTTTACCGTGCAGTTTAAAGGGGAAAATGATCAAGGTTTTGGTGATTATTCTGATGGTTTTTCGCCTAATGAAGCGCCGGTATTTGATACAGATATTCAGGGTTGTATTGTAAACGATGATTTAACCCATGCCTTAGGAGATCAACAAGAAGGTATGTTGTCTACCGCTTTGTACTATCTTGAAAATGCTCAATGCCCGGTAATAGCCGAAGAACAAATCAAAGCTAAAGGTGCGCCGAAGCAGTTAATTGATTATCAATTTTCACTTGAAGATAAACGTGTCCGCAGTCAGTTTTCTCGTAATCGAATTTTAACCCGTAATTATTAGCCAATTAGTATTAGCAAATATTAATCAATAAGTAATAACTTTATTTGATATAGTTTAGAAAACTCATTCAGTTTTTGAATGAGTTTTTTTTGCACTTCTTACATTATATTTTTGTATTTTGAGTAAAACTTACTATCAACCAGCGCCAGAGAAAACGATGGATATCACTAAAAGTCAGTTATCAATTAGTCATTTAAAAATGATTTGTCAGTTAGAGCGATGCGAAACGGTAAAAGAGGCTGCACAAGCGTTATTTATCACTCAGCCCGCATTAACGAATCGTATACGAGAAGCTGAACGTCGTTTAAATAGTGCGTTGTTTTATCGACGCGGCCGTAAAATTATTATGTCTAATGCCGGTAAACGGTTGCTGCAATCAGCAAAAAAAATATTGGAAGAACTTGCCCGTGCAGAACACGACATTTCTCGCTTAACCGATGGTATTGAGCAAGTATTAAGAATTGGTTTACCGCATTATGCGTCATTTCAATGGTTGCCAAAACTCATGCAAGGGTTTAATACCCAACACCCTAGCATTGAATTAGAAATTACTTCAGAAGCTGCAACCCAACCTTTAAATGCTTTATTTAATCATAATGTTGATATTGTCATGATTTCAAGTGCTAACCCACTACTTGAATTAGACGAGAAAAACTTTAGTGCCAATTGTTTGAATCAAGATGAATTGGTTGCCTGTGTTTCTAAAAAACATAAAAGCGCCAATAAAGCTTTTTTAACGGCAAGTGACTTTATCGAAGAAACCTATGTCACCAATTCTACCGTGCCAGAGAAAGATCGAGAATATGAATTGTTTTTCAAACCTGAAGGTATTATTCCTAAAAAAGTTCTGCAGGTAGGTTTTAGCGATGCAATTATCGAACTCGTGAAAGCTAATTTAGGGGTGTCAATTTTTTCTAAGAATCAATTAAGCCGACTAACGTATGATGAGGATATTAAGCTGATCCCATTAGGCGAAAACGGCTTAACCCTTTATTGGCATTTAGCGTATTCCAATCAAACGATGATCGCTGAACCCGCTAAAAGTGTTGTCGCATTACTGCAAAAATAAACCTGCTTTTCATCTGACATAATCTAATTCGAGCCTAATCAAAAGAATGACTTTTATTTGGTTTGTTATTTAATAACATCAGGATACTCTTGTTTTTGTGATTTAATCACGATAAGGTAAGCGTAATTATTATCGTGCAATACTCTGCTGATTTTTTTAGTCGTAACTGCATTACTTAAATCCCAATGACTTAAATAAAAGTAACTTACATCAGGGCAACTTAACTTAGGTAGTTTAAATATGAATCGTGAAACCAACCTTCAAAACTTTGATGCTGATATTTTGCCTTTTGAAAAAGGCTCTGGTGATCGTCATACTTTATCAGCTAAAGGTTGGAATATTCTTGCTGAAGAAGTGAGCTTTCCTATTGCCGTGCTGCGCGAAAAAGATATCACGCATAATGCCCAGTGGATGCAACAGTTTAGTGAGCAAGCACAAGTTAAGTTAGCGCCACATGGTAAAACGTCAATGGCGCCGGAATTGTTTAAATTACAACTAAAATCAGGCTGTTGGGGCATGAGCTTAGCAACTATTCCACAAGTTGTGAATGCTTATCATCAAGGTATTAAGCGCGTTATTTTGGCCAATCAGTTAGTGGGAAAATTTCATTGTCAGCAATTACTTGATTTACTCAATGATGAAGACTTTGAGTTTTACTGTTTTGTAGACTCTATAGAAAATGCAAAATGGTTAGGTGAATACTTTGCTGACAAAAATGCGACGCTCAAGGTATTAATTGAAATAGGTGTTGAAGGTGGCCGCTGTGGTTGGCGTGACCTGAGTAATATTCATCAATTAGTCGAGAGTATTGGTCATTATTCACAGTTACAACTTTCAGGTATTAGTTTTTATGAAGGCGTTATTCATGGTGATGACGCTGAAAATAAGATTGTTGAATTTATTGATAACATCAAAAACTTATTTATTCAGTTACAACATGACAAAGCATTTAATCAGCAAGAAGTTATTATCACTGGTGCTGGCTCCGCTTGGTATGACGTCGTTGCCAAACAATTAACGACTAATACAGCATCACTTAATTTTACACCGGTAATTCGCCCCGGTTGTTATCTCATTCATGACACGGGTATTTATCAAGAGGCGCAAAATACTGTTAGCAAAAGAAGCCAACTTGCGTGTGATATTACGGATAACATTGGCGGCGATTTAACGTCAAGCTTAACCGTTTGGGCTTATGTATATTCGGTGCCAGAAAGTGGCTTAGCTATTATCGGCTTTGGCAAGCGAGATGCTGCATTTGATGCGGGGTTGCCAACACCAGAACTTCATTATCGACCGGGCGATACTAAGCCTAAGAAGAGCCCCTCTCATTGGCAACTAACAATAATAATGGACCAACATTGCATGATGGTTATTGATGAAAAAGATGATATTAAACCTGGCGATATCATTAGCTTTTCAACTTCCCACCCTTGTTTAACGCTCGATAAGTGGCGAAAAATTGCCATTATCAACGATGAATATTGCGTGACAAAACAAATGACGACGTACTTCTAATGGATATTATTGCTCGAATTAAGCAACGTTTTGATCATATGCCTAAATCAGAACAAAAAATTGCTCAATATATTCAACAAAACCTAGATTATGTCACGCAAATTCCCATTCACCTTTTGGCTGAAAAATCAGGCGTAAGTCATGCTTCTATCACTCGTTTGGCGAAAACACTTGATTGCAAAAATGTTCGCGATTTAAAAATGCAATTAGCGCAATCAGCGGCGGTTGGTCAACGTTTTACCGAAGACAAAACTGTTGATAAAAAAGATATTTCAGCCATTTATCAATCGATACATGATGCCTTAATACTTAATGCTGGTTTGATCACTGATGAAGTGATTCAACAAGCAACAAAGTTAATTGTTGAAACTGAGCATTGTTTAATTTTTGGCGTTGGCGGCGGCAGCACGATTATGGCACAAGAATGTCACCATAGATTATTTCGTTTAAGCGTGAAAAGTAATGCGTATTCTGATCCTATGTTGATGAGAATGACCGCTGCAACTGTTGACGTAAAAGATGTCGTTATTTGCTTGTCATTAAGTGGCGATAGTCCTGATGTTTTAGCAGCCGCTAAAATCGCAAAAGAATATGGCGCAAGTGTTATTGCTATTTGCCCGAAAAGTCAGTTATCAGCGATTGCCGATGTGCATTTAGCCATAAAAACGCAAGAAGTAGATTATATCTTTAAACCGAGTGCTTCTCGGTATGTGATGATGGCAGCCATTGATATTTTGGCGAGTGAAGTTGCGGTGAAAAATCAGCGTAAATCACGTGAAAAGCTACGTCGATTAAAGCTTCATCTTGATGAGCATAGAGAGGGTGATAACCGTTCACCGCTTGGCGATTAAGATGGGATTTAAAGTGACAGATACAGTATTTGATACTCTTATTACTCAAGCGTTAGTTATTGATGGCACGGTCAATAAAGGCGTAAGACAAGACGTTGCTATTCGAGATAATAAAATTGCTGCGATAGGAAACTTTTCAGGCAATTTATCAAGAACTAAAGCAAAGTCAGTAATTAACGGTAAAGGTTTAGTATTGGCGCCAGGTTTTATCGATGTACACACGCATGATGATTTAGAAGTGATACGTAACCCTGATATGCTGGCGAAAATTAGCCAAGGTGTCAGTACCGTAATTGTTGGAAATTGTGGTATCAGTGCTAGCCCTTATCAACTTGAAACATCACCTCCTGATCCAATAAATTTACTGGGTCAACAAGACGAATTTCAATTTGCTAATTTAAGCGGGTATATCAACCAACTTTCACAACAAAAACCGAATGTAAATGTGGTAGCACTGGTGGGGCATACGGCTTTACGTGCCCAAGTGATGGATGATTTATCACAACCTGCTACCCCACAAGAAATTGAACAAATGCGGGTGTTATTAAAACAAGCATTAGCAGAAGGGGCGAAAGGACTTAGTACAGGTCTCGCCTACAAAAATGCAAAAGCTGCACCGAGTGATGAGGTGGAAAGTTTAGCGAAAGAATTATCTGCATTTGATGCCATTTATACTACCCATTTACGTACAGAATTCGATGGCATTATTGATGCGTTAGATGAAGCATTTTCACTAGGTATAAATGTTGGATCTCCTGTGGTTATCTCTCATTTAAAATGTGCCGGAAAACAAAACTGGGGACGATCTAAAGAAGTGATTGCTCATCTTGAAAACGCCCAAAAATCACATGAAATTAATTGTGATTGTTACCCCTATCACGCGAGTTCTAGCACCTTAGATTTAAACCAAGTAACCGATGATTTTGAAATATTTATTACATGGTCTGAAGCCGCACCTGATATGGCGGGAAAAACCTTAGCTGCTATCGCGAAAGCATGGGAATTATCTTTGTATGAGGCTGCTGAAAA
>JAQWHO010000202.1 GCA_029249355.1 Thalassotalea sp. | reverse complement strand
ACAAGTGGTGTATTTATCCTATGTACGACTTTACTCATTGTTTGTCGGACGCCATTGAAGGGATCACTCATTCACTTTGTACGTTAGAGTTTCAAGATAATCGTCGTTTATATGATTGGGTGCTTGAAAATGTGTCGATTGATGTCACGCCGCATCAATATGAATCTTCACGTTTAAACCTTGAATATACGGTGATGAGTAAACGTAAATTAAATTCATTAGTAGAAGATAATTTAGTCAACGGTTGGGACGATCCGCGAATGCCGACTATTGCTGCTTTTCGTCGTCGTGGTTATACGCCAAATTCATTACGTGAATTTTGTAAGCGCATTGGTGTTACTAAAATGGATAACACCATTGAAATGGGCGTTTTAGAAGCGTGTATTCGTGAAGATTTAAATGACAATGCGCCACGAGCGATGGCGGTACTTGATCCAATTAAACTAGTGATTGAAAACTACCCTGAAGGGCAAGTAGAAGAGTTAACGGTTAAGAATCATCCAAGTGATGAATCACAGGGTACTCGCATCGTGCCATTTGCACGTGAACTGTACATTGAAGCTGAAGATTTTAGAGAAGAAGCAAATAAAAAGTATAAACGTTTAGTCCTTGAAAAAGCGGTACGCTTACGCGGTGCTTATGTGATAACTGCGGTACGTTGTGACAAAGATGACGAAGGTAACGTAACTACCGTGTATTGTACTTATAACGAAGATACTTTAGGTAAAAACCCAGAAGATGGCACTAAACCAAAAGGTGTTATTCATTGGGTTGCTGCACAGCAAAGTGTTGATGCAGAAATTCGTTTATATGATCGATTATTTACGGTTGCAAATCCGGCGGCAGAAAGTGACTTTCAAGCGGTGATTAATCCTGAATCACTGATTACTATAACCAATGCTAAAGTGGAGCCGTCTTTAAAGCATGCGAAAGCTGAACAGGCGTATCAGTTTGAACGCCAAGGTTATTTTTGTTTAGATAACAAAGATGCAACAGCGGATAAATTAGTTTTTAATCGCACTGTAGGTTTACGTGATACATGGGCGAAAATTTCTGGTTAACTATAGATTTCAGTTAGCTTTAGCTTCTAGTTAACTTTTAGTTAGATTCTAGCTAACTTCAAAGGTATTGATAATTAGAACTATTCATTTTAGGTGTAAGCGTTTTGTTTACACCTTTTTTATTTATCTTTTTGAGTTTTTCTATTTAAAGAATTAATTTATAAAAGGTACTACCAAAAACAAAATCGTTTATCTTAAGGAAAAGAATATGAAAAACATCATTATATTTATTACATTCGTCTTAGTTTCATTTCACAGTTTGGCAGAGCAATCGTTGTCAAAACCGCTAATAGAAAAATACTTTTCGACGATCGAAAAATTTCAAGTTCTTGAAAATAAATATCCGGCTATGGAAAATGATCTTGAAAGCCTTATGCAAATGACACCAGCTGCCGCCATTAATAAGATCAAAGGGATGCCAGCGTTTGGTGATATTGAAAAGATAGTAAAAATGGCAGGTTATGAGAGTTTCGACCAATTTTATCAACAATCTTACCGCATAATGTCGAGTATGTTTGCTGTGCAAATGCAAAGTATGCCTCAAGGTATTGAATCTATGAGTGGTATGTTAAACAGTACCCTTGAACGCATGAAGAAGAGCGGCATGCCCGACGATATGATCAAAAAAATGGAAAAAGAGCTGGGTGAACAGCAAGCGAATATTGACAATATGACAGCCCTGGCTAAAAGTGCAAGTAACGAAGATATCGCCTTTATGAAAGACAATATGATGTGGTTAATGAGTATCATGCCAAATGAACTTGGTAGCTCACAATAAAAACAAAATCAAAACAAGTTGAACTGTGTAGTGTTGTTTTTTAAATATTTGTAGCTGTTTTTAAACAGCTACTTTTTTTAAACTAAATGAAAATTAACCTTTATATTTAGTGCTTTATAGTGATGCTGAAAAAACTTATTCCTTTTATTTTTGTTTTACTCTGGAGCACAGGCTTTATTGGCGCAAAATATGGTTTGCCTTATGCTTCAACTGGAGACTTTTTATCAATAAGAACCTTTGCTAATATCGCCGTCTTTGTTTTATTAATTTTGATACTAAGGCAACCAAAGTTAACGATCAAACAAATTGGTCACGCTATGGTCACTGGGTTATTAATTCATGGCGCTTATTTAGGTGGTGTATTTGGCGCTATTGAAAACGGAATACCTGCAGGCTTAACCGCTATTATTGTCGGATTACAGCCTTTATTCACGGCAACTTTAGCTATTTTTATATTCAAAGAAAAAATTAGTCAATCGCAATGGTTGGCATTGTGTATAGGCATGCTGGGTTTAGTTTTAGTGGTATCGGCAAGCTTAGAGTTATCAAATGTTTCTATTAATGCATTGTTTTTGGCATTTATTGCTTTAGTGGGCATTACTTTAGGCACGCTATATCAAAAGCGATTTTGTCAAAATCAGCCTTTATTACCGTCAGTGTGCTGGCAATATATTGCCAGTTTATTTATCTTCATTCCCATTGCTTTAACGAGCGATTATCAGCCTATTATCTGGAATGCCGAATTCATATTAAGCTTAGCCTGGCTTGTTTTAGCGCTTTCGGTTACCGCCATTTTGTTGCTAATGTATATGGTTGAACAAGGTGACTCAGCAAAAGTTACAGCATACTTTTATTTGGTGCCACCAGCTACCGCGATTGAAGCTTGGTTACTTTTTGATGAGCAATTAGCTTTGTCGAGTATTTTTGGTATGTTGTTATGTGCCATCAGTGTTTATGTCGTGAACAAACGAAAATATACAATTGATAAAGCAATTAACTAGAAAGTATATGTTTTCTGAATGAAAATTTAGCCTTCATAGGTCTATTTAATTTCACATGATATAAATTTTTACAGTTATTACTAAAAAGAAGAAACTCTATGAACAAAGTAAATATTTCGACGGCACTTATTTCTACTCTATTTTTACTATTTCTTTTTCAAAGCGCTGATTTACAAGCAAAAGAAGAAATGGCTCAAGGCGCTAAAACTCATATTGCTGAAACAGCAGATCAGGTTTCGCCTTTATTAAATGGTCAAACGATCCCTGAAATTGAAGTGACAAAATCTGATGGCAAAAATTTAGCTTTATCAGATTACTTGAATGGTCAAAAGACTATTCTATTTTTTTATCGTGGCGGTTGGTGTCCGTTTTGTAATACCCAAATGGGGCAATTACAAGCAATAGAAGGGCAGTTGAAAAACTTAGGCTTTAAGCTTGTTGGTATTTCTACTGATGCGCCTGACGATTTGAATAAGAGCATTGATAAGCGAAATTTATCGTATGAATTACTGTCTGACTTTGAATCAAAAGTGAGTTCTGCGTTTGGCCTATCATTTTTTACTTCTGAAAAAACCACAAGTCGATATATTGCAAAAATGGATTTAAAAAATCCATTACACAAAAATAATGCTGGTGATGAACGCTTGGTTTTACCTGTTCCTGCAATATACGTTATTGATAGTAAAGGTTTAGTACAATTTAATTATGTGAACCCCAACTTCAAAGTACGTTTACATTCTGAATTATTATTAAAAGCCGCAGAGTTAGTGAAGTAAGTTTAATCAAAAAGTGCTTTAGAGGAAAATAAGTCAAGCTAGTTTATTTTTACTAATCCCCTTGAATTTAAAAAATTTGCATCTATAACTTAATAACGAGTGACATAATATGTCACTCGTTATTTATACATAAATGATGTAATAAATTCTTGGGGAATAAAATGGAACTTTGGACAGTAGTATTAAGTTTGTTTAATGAAGCAATTACCTTGTTATCAGCTAATTTTAGTGGTGATCAAGCGATAGCAATTATAGTATTTACGTTAATTTTTAAACTGATATTGATGCCTTTACAATTAAAGTCATCATTAAAGTTACAGACTAATAAATCTGCTATAGCTAAACTAAAACCACAGCTTGAACGATTAAAAGCTAAACATGTAGGAGACCCCAAAGCATTATTTTTGCATTCATCAAAACTGTATAAAAAACATGACATTTCCTTTGTTGATCAAGCGTCAATAATGAATTTGGCAAGCCAAGGGGTATTTGGTTTTGCGATGTTTCAAACTATACAAGCATTAAAATTATCCGCGCCATTTCTATGGATAACAAATCTTGCAAAACCTGATGTATATTTAGCCCTGATTGTTGGTTTTTTAACGTACCTTGCTACAATTCTTACACCCGGTATGGCAGAGCAGAGTAATCAAATGATAGTATTATTACCTGCTGTTTTGAGTGTTATTGCTGTTGCTGTTTTCCCTTCTGCATTAGGTTTATATTGGGCGACGTCAAATATCGTTACAATATTTCAATCTTATATTGTGAAAGGACTATTGAAAAAACAGTCATATTCTTTTCAATAATAGATTATTTTAATAATGTTAATAAAAAGGCCAGATGTTTTAGCATCTGGCCTTTTGATTTATAGACTTTTCTATTTAGATTAAGCGCGTGTTGCTTCTTTCATACTACTAACAAACTCATGTAACGCCAAAAGCATTGCAGTATTATCAGCTAAATTATTCTCGATAATCTTAACAACCGCTGAACCACTAATAGCACCGGCTGCTCCAGCATTAAGTGCATCTTTAACTTGTTGAGGTTGTGAAATACCAAAACCGATCACAGCAGGGGCTGCTTGGTAGTCTTTTAACGTTGCAATTAACTCATTAGCGGATGTATTAGCTGACTGAACACTTTGCTCACTTTCAACAATATCAACACCAGTAACACCAGCGCGACTTAAAACATACGTATAACCTTTACTATATGTTGCAACGTTTTGTAATGTTTCATCACTAGCCGTTGGCGGAGCAATAAAAATTGGCGCAACATTGGCCGCTTGTGCTGCTTGTCTAAATCGTTCACTTTCGCGAATAGGCAAGTCAGCGATTAATACTGAATCGACTCCCGCGGTTCCCATATCTCGGTAAAACTTCTCTATGCCGCGTGCAAAAACGAGGTTGCCATACAGTAATAAACCGATAGGAATTTGCGGCGCGTATTCTCGCACTTTTGTTAAAATATCAATACAAATATCAGTATTTGTTCCTGAGGCTAAAGCGCGTTTTCCTGCTTCTTGAATGGTTATTCCATCTGCACTTGGGTCTGAAAAAGGAATACCCAATTCTAATGCGTCAGCGCCAGCATCAATTAAGGTTTTTATAATTGCTAATGATTGCTCAGGGTTAGGATCTCCCATGGCAACAAAAGGGATAAAAGCGCCTTCATTTTTTTCAGCAAGCTTATTAAAGCAATCAATATAGCGTTGACCCGTTTTTTGATTTATTGATTGTGATTGAGTCATTATTTATTCTCCTTTTCAGCAGTCGCTTCTTCTGGATGTAAAACAGTATGAACGTGAGCTAAATCTTTATCGCCTCGGCCAGAAAGGTTGACTAATATGACTGTTTCCTCTGTTGCTTCTTCCGCCATTTTTAGCGCTTGAGCAAGGGCATGCGAAGACTCTAATGCAGGAATAATCCCTTCGGTACTCGCTAAGGTTTGAAACGCAGCAAGTGCTTCATCATCATTGATAGGCACATATTGTGCACGACCAGTTTCTTTTAAATGAGCATGTTGAGGGCCTACCGCAGGATAATCAAGGCCGGCTGAAACCGAGTATGATTCTTCAATTTGACCATATTGATCTTGCATAATATAAGTGTAATTACCGTGCAGCATACCTTTAGTGCCAGCAACAAGGGTAGCGCCGTGTTTGTCGGTATCAATACCTTTACCGCCAGCTTCTACGCCAATTAATTTTACGGAACTCTCTTTAATAAAGTCATTAAACATGCCAATAGCATTTGAGCCACCGCCAACACAAGCGATAACATAATCAGGTAATTTGCCTTCTTGTTTCAATATTTGTTGTTTTGCCTCTTCACCAATGATTTTTTGAAAGTCACGAACTATGGTCGGGAATGGGTGAGGGCCTGCAGCAGTGCCTAACAGGTAATGTGCATTATCGTAGTTTGCTGACCAGTCACGTAAAGCTTCATTGACTGCATCTTTTAAAGTACCAGAGCCTGCAGTGACTGGAATGACGGTTGCTCCCATCAGTTTCATGCGAAATACATTAGGTTGTTGACGTTGACAATCAACGGCGCCCATATAAACGCGACATTTCAAACCTAAAAGAGAACAAGCAATAGCAGTAGCTACACCATGTTGTCCCGCGCCGGTTTCAGCAATTATTTCTGTTTTACCCATTCGCTTAGCTAATAATGCTTGGCCTAGTACTTGATTGGTTTTATGCGCTCCGCCATGTAATAAGTCTTCACGTTTTAAATAAATTTTCGCTAACGGATTTTTAGATAAATTACGCGTTAATGTAAGCGGTGTTGGACGACCCGCATAATTAGTTAATAAGTCATTAAATTCATCGATAAAGCTTTGATCTTGTTGTGACTCAATATAAGCCTGTTCAAGCTGTTCAAGAGCAGGTACTAATAATTCACCAACATACATACCGCCAAATTCACCGAAATAGGCAGGAAGTGTTTTCTTCTTTTCTGAAGTATTTGCTAAGGTATT